>CAYXMO010000150.1:0-7427 GCA_964465935.1 uncultured Rhizobium sp. | reverse complement strand
GGGCGGCATGGCCGACCCGGCGCTGCTGCGCGCCCTGCCACCGCTCCCCGAGACGGCGGGCGAGGTGCAGACCGTCGGCCGCACGCTCGGCGCCCAGCCGGGTTCGATCCTGCTGGGCTCGAGCGCCACCGAAGGCGCGGTGCGCGGTGAGAAGCTCGACCAGTACGCCATCCTCTATTTCGCGACCCACGGCATGCTGCCGGGCGAACTGCACTGCCAGGCCGAGCCCGGCCTCGTGCTGTCGCCG
Source organism: uncultured Rhizobium sp. (assembly GCA_964465935.1). Taxonomy (GTDB): domain Bacteria; phylum Pseudomonadota; class Alphaproteobacteria; order Micropepsales; family Micropepsaceae; genus Rhizomicrobium. Next base: position 7,180 of record CAYXMO010000150.1, on the reverse strand, counting down.
CCCGCCGGCGCGCCGGCTTCGGCGGCATCGGACGGCCTGCTCGGCGCCAGCGAGATTTCGGCGCTCAAGCTCAACGCCGACCTCGTCGTGCTCTCGGCGTGCAACACTGCCGCCGGCGGCGGCACCAGGATGGGCGGCGGCGCGCTCGAAGGCCTCGCCGATTCCTTCTTCAACGCCGGCGCCCGCGCCGTGCTTGCCAGCCATTGGGAAGTGCCCTCGGCGGCGACCCAGAAGCTGATGACCGGCGTCTTCACCCGCTACGCCAAGGACCCGTCGCGCGATCTCGCAGAGGCGCTGCGCCAGTCGCAGCTGGCGCTGATCGCGCAGCCGGGCACGGCGCATCCCTTCAACTGGGCAGCCTTCACGCTGATCGGCGACAGCGGCGCCGCCGCGCGCACCGCCTCGGCGCAGTGAGCTTACGGAGAACGACTATGCGCACCACTCTCGCCATCGCCACCGCGCTGCTGCTGTCCACCGCCGCGGCCTCCGCCGCCAACCTGATCGTGGTCGAGGCGCGCGGCATCGCGCTCAAGCCGGGCGCGACGGTGGATTCGGCCAAGCCGCTGGTGCTGCAGCAGGGCCAGCACGTGACGCTGATCTCCGAACAGGGCGCCACGCTCTCGATCGACGGTCCCTACAACCAGCCGCCCTCGGCCGGCGGCACCGGCCGCAGCCTCGGCACCACGCTCGCCGCCCTCGGCACCGAGCACAACGCCCGCACCGGCGAGGCCGGCGTCACCCGCACCGGCGGCGCCCCCAACACGCTGCCCGAACCCTGGCTGTTCGACGTCACCCGCAGCGGCAATGTCTGCCTGCAGGAGAATGCCCAGCCGGTGTTCTGGCGCCCCGACGGCAAGACGCAGGCCAAGCTCGTCGTCATGCCGGTCGACCGCAGCTGGAAGAGCCAGGCGGTGTGGCCAGCCGGGCTCACCCACATCACCGTCACCACCGACGTGCCGGTGCATGGCGGCGCCGCCTATGTCGTGAACTATGCCGGCACCGACTACGCGTTGGCGGTCAGCACCGTTCCCGCCAGCCTCGGCAACGACCAGATGCGCGCCGCCTGGATGGTGCAGAAGGGCTGCGAGGCGCAGGCCGCCGCGCTGCTTCGTCCGAAAAAATGAATGAGCTGCTCGCGCGGCTGAATGCGCTTTTCCCGGACCTGAAAACGCTCGCGCGCAACAAGCCCTTGTTCGACGGGTTGACCGCCTTCGCGGCGGCGCTCGTCATGGCGGCGATCGCGACCTATGCCGTCGACAGTGTTTCCTTCCTGACCAGCGCCGACCGCTTCGTCAAGGATTGGGAGATCGCGACGCGCTCGCCGATCGAGCCGCAGGATGAGGACGTGCGCATCGTCGCCGTCGACGACGCGGCGATGCAGAATTTCGCCTATCGCTCGCCGCTCGACCGGCATTTCCTCGCCCAATTGCTGCTGGCGCTGGACGGCAAGGGCGCCAAGGTCATCGTGCTCGACTATCTGTTCGACCAGCCGACCGAGCCGGCCAAGGACGCCGAGCTGCGCCGGGTGCTGCGCGAGATGAAGACGCCGCTGGTGGTCAGCTATTTCGACGCCGGCTCGCATGTGAGCCCGCAGCAGGTCGCGTATCTGGAATCCTTCGTCCCCAGGGAGCTCTGGGCGGCGGCGAATACCGGCACCGATCAGACCGACACCGTCCGCTTCACCGTGCCGGCGATCGCGACGCCGCGCGGGCTGGTGCTGCCCACGGTGCCGCAGCGCGTGGCGCAGATCCTCGGCATCAAGGCGCCGCAGGCGACGACGAACATCGCCTGGCGCGGCGATCCGGGCGTCAACCAGCCGGCCTTCGCGCAATACTCGGCCTGCGTCATCGGCTTCGAGGGCTGTCTGCCGATGCAGTTCTATCCGCCGCCGGTGTTCCAGGGCAAAGTCGTGCTCATCGGCTCGGACCAGACCCTGGTGGATCAGCACCGCACGCCCTTCGCCGCCGCGCCATGGACCGGCAAGTCGTTCATGCCGGGCATCGTGACCTTCGCCTATGCCATCGCCCAGTTCATCGACGGCCGCACCGACCCGGAATTGCCGTGGTGGCAGGATTTCCTCATCGCTCTCGCCTTCGCCGGCATCGGCGCCTTCCTCGGCCTGTTCGACTATCAGCTGGTGCTGCGCGCCGTCACCATCACGACGCTGACCGCGGTCTTGTGGGGCAGCGGCGTGCTGATCCTCTACGAGCATTTCGGCGTCCTGATCGGCCTGATCGCGCCGACCATCGCGCTGATCGGCGCCTTTGCCGCCGTCGAATCGATCACCGGCCTGGACGCGCGGCGCCAGCGCGCCTTCGCCCACAATACGATGTCGCTCTATCTGCCGCCGAGCTTCGTCAAGCAGATCGTCGACGATCCGGCCAAGCTGGTGCTGGGCGGCGAGCGCCGCGAGATGAGCCTGCTGTTCACCGACATCCACGGCTTCACCACGATGGCGGAAGGGCTCGACTCCAAGGACGTCGGCCGGGTTCTCAACTCCTATCTCGACGGCATGACCGGCGCGATCAAGAAGCACGAAGGCACCATCGACAAGTTCATCGGCGACGCGGTGTTCGCGCTGTGGAACGCGCCGCTCGACGTCGCCGACTACGCCAGCAAGGCGGTGCGCTGCGCCCTCGAGATGGACATCTTCACCGAAGCCTTCCGCGTCAGGATGAACGAGGAAGGCATTCCCTTGAGCTACACCCGCATCGGGGTGCATGCCGGGGCCGCGGCGGTGGGCAATTTCGGCTCCCGCGACCGCTTCAGCTACACCGCCTCGGGCGACGCGGTGAACGCCGCCTCGCGGCTGGAGGGCCTCAACAAGACCTTCGGCACAAGGCTCTGTGTCAGCGGCGCCGTGAAAGTGCTATGCCAGGGAATCGAATTCCGCCCCATCGGGTCGGTGATCCTGAAGGGCAAGACCGAAGCGCTCGACGTCTGGGAGCCGTTGCACGATGGCGCGTATGGCGAAGACTATCTTGGCCGCTACCAGGCCGCGTTCGACGCGGCGCGCGACGGCAAACCCGAGGCCCTCGACCTCTTCGCCGCCCTTGCCGCGGAGCGCCCGGACGACCCCTTGGCCGCGTTCTATCTCGAACGCCTCAAGGACGGCGAGACCGGGATCAAGATCAAGATGACCGAGAAATGATCTTCTGGGCCGCCTTCGCGATCCTGGTGCTCCTGGCCGCGCGGCTCTGGGGCATCGAGATGCTGGACGGCCGCTTCTCGCCGGCGTTCGTGGTCGAGGCCGGCCATTGGCTCGTCATCGCCACGGTGATCGCCGCCACGCTGCTGGTCGACGGGCTGATCCGGCATTTCTACTGGCTGCGCTATCTGCAGCGCCGGCTGAACCGCGAGACGCCGGGGCTGATCCAGGACCTGCTGACCATCGCGCTGGTGCTGTTCGGCCTTTCGATCGGGCTGTACTGGCAGGAGAATTTCTCCTTCACCGCCTTCTTCACCGCCTCGGGCGCGCTCGCCATCGTGCTCGGCATCGCGCTGCAGACCGCGATCCAGGACCTGTTCAGCGGCCTCTCGATCAATCTCGACGGCTCCTATTCGCTGGGCGACTGGCTGACGATCTACACCGACCAGATGCCCGGGCCGATCTACGGCCGCGTCACCCATATGACCTGGCGCTCGACCTTCCTGGCGCTGGACGACGGGCGCCGCCTGATGGTGCCCAACCACATCGTCACCGCCAATCCGGTGATGAACCATTCGCGCCCGGCCGACGCCAAGCGCCTGTCGGTGAACGTCAGCATCGACGCCCGCATGCCGTCCGACCGCGTCGTCGACATGCTCTTGGGCGAGGCGTTCAAGGCGGCGCGCAAGCCGGGCCTGGCGCGCACGCCGGAGCCGTCGGTGATCCTGACCAAGCTGACCGCCGACTCGATGGACTACGAAGTGCGCTTCTACTATTTCCCCGACCAGGTCGAACCCTCGGTGGCGCAATCGACCGTGCTGGCGGCGGTGCAGGACGTGATCCTGCAGAACCGCATGCCGCAGCCGGTGACCCAGATCGAGCTGACCCCGGCGCCCGACCTCGAACTGGCGCTCGGCGAGACCGAAATCCGCGCCGCCCTGCATCACGCCAGCCTGTTCAGCCACGTGCTCAACGAAGAGCAATCGCGCGAGCTCGCCAGCCTCAGCCGTCCGGTCGAATTCGCGCGCGGCGCCAATCTGATGGTGCAGGGCGACACCGCCGCCTCGATGTTCATCATCCTGGAGGGCGCCGCCCGGGTCAGCGTGCTCGGCCAGAACAACGATCCGCGCGAGGTCGCGGTGCTGGCGACGGGCGACGTGGTCGGTGAGATGTCGCTGATGACCGGGGCGCCGCGCAACGCCACCGTCACCGCGCTGACCCGCGTGCGGGTGCTGGAGATCACCAAGGAGCCGATCGAGGCCTTGCTCGGCCGCTCGCAGGAGCTGGTGCAGCGCTTCAGCCATGTGCTCGCCAAGCGCGAGCAGGAACGCGCCGCCATCGCGCAGAAGACGATCCAGGTCGCCTCGGTGGAGCGCGACCTGATGGCGCGGATGAAGACGTTCTTCAGCAAGGTCCTGTGGGCCGAGACGGCGAAGGCGAATTAGCATCGCCGTGCGTGCTTCGAGGCTCGCTTCGCTCGCACCTCAGCATGACGAGGGTTGTACCAAACTCCTATCGCGTCATGCTGAGGTGGCCGCGAAGCGGCCCTCGAAGCACGCACGATTTCAGCGCACCACTCCCGCCGCCAGTACGTACAGGATCGCCAGATAGGTCAGCTGGTGCACCAGCTGGTCGGCGCCGAACAGCATCCAATAGCGCTGGTCGCTGTAGCCCCAGTGATAGGTGCGGTCGATCTTCGCCTTCAGCCAATCGGTGTGATAGTGCACCGCGAATTCCGCGATCAGGATCGCGGCGATGCCGGCGGGCCTCAGGCTGTAGAGCAGCAGCGCCGGAGTCGTGCCCGCGATGTGCAGTCCCGAATGGATGAAGCCGCCGGGATGGCCGTAGATGCCCTTGGTGCGGAATTGATAGGTGCTTTGCAGCATGAAGTCGGCCAGGAAATGCTTGACCTGCAGCACAGCAAGCGCCCACAGCAGCAGCGCCGTAGCATGGCTCATCGGCGACGACCTCATCTTCCGGACCGGGACACCGAATAGTGCATATCGCGCGAGGCGGCAAATGACTTTCGCGTCCTTGGCTTTCCCGCCGGAAGGGCTAGGATTTGGCGGAGCAAAGTCGGGGCTTCGTCGATGAACGCGCTCGTTGGAACGCCGGTCAAGCGCAAGGAAGATTTCCGCTTCGTGACGGGGCAGGGGCGCTACACCGATGACCTGACCAAGCCCGGCCAGACTTACGCCGTCTTCGTCCGCAGCCCGCACGCCCACGCCAAAATCCGTTCCATCGATACCGCGGCGGCGCGCGCGCTTCCCGGCGTCGTCGACATCCTGACCGGCGCCGATCTCGACGGCGACGGCGTCAAATCGCTGATCTGCGGCTGGATGATCCATTCCAAGGACGGCAGCCCGATGAAGATGGGGCTGCATCCTGCCCTCGCGCTCAATCGCGTGCGCCATGTCGGCGACCAGCTCGCGGTCGTGATCGGCGAAACGCCGGGCGCCGCCGCCGCCGGAGCCGAAGCGGTCGCGGTCGACTATGAGATTCTCCCCGCCGTTCTGGCGCCGGAGGATGCGCAGGCGCCCGGCGCGCCGCAGCTGCATGACGAGGCGCCGAGCAACCGCATCTACGACTGGCACCTGGGCGACGCGGGCAAGACCGCCGCCGCCTTTGCCGCCGCCGCCCATGTCGTCGAACTCGACATCGTCAACAACCGCCTGGTCCCCAACGCGATGGAGCCGCGCGCCGCGCTCGGCGAATACGATGCGGGCTCGGGCATCTTCACCCTGACCACGACCAGCCAGAACCCGCATGTCGCGCGGCTGGTGCTGTCGGCTTTCGTCGGCATCGCGCCCGAGCACAAGCTGCGCGTCATCGCGCCCGATGTTGGCGGCGGCTTCGGCTCGAAGATATTCATCTATCCGGAAGAGACGGTGTGCGTCTGGGCGGCCAAACGCGTCGGCCGCCCGGTGAAATGGACCGCCGACCGCTCCGAGAGCTTCCTCACCGACGCCCATGGCCGCGACCATGTCAGCCGATGCGCCCTGGCGCTCGACGCCAACGGGAAAATCCTGGGCCTCAAGGTCAAGACCATCGCCAATATCGGCGCCTATATGTCGACCTTCTCGTCCTCGGTGCCGACCTATCTCTATGCCACGCTGCTCTCCGGTCAGTACGACATCGGCGCGATCTATGCCGAAGTCGAAGCGGTCTACACCAACACCGCGCCGGTCGACGCCTATCGCGGCGCCGGCCGTCCGGAAGCGACCTATGTCGTCGAGCGCCTGGTGGAGGAAGCGGCGCGGCAGATGAAGCTCGATCCCGCCGAATTGCGCCGCCGCAACTTCATCCGCAGCTTCCCGCACCAGACGCCGGTGATCATGGCCTACGACGTTGGCGACTACGACGCCTCGCTGGCCGAGGCGATGAAGCGCGCCGACGTCGCCGGCTTTGCCGCGCGCAAGGCCGCCGCCGCCGCGAAGGGCAAGCTGCGCGGCCTCGGCTACGCCACCTATATCGAAGCTTGCGGCATCGCGCCGAGCCAGGCAGTGGGCTCGCTCGGCGCCGGCGTGGGCTTGTGGGAATCCGCCGAAGTGCGCGTCAACCCGACCGGCTCGGTGGAAGTTCTCACCGGCAGCCACAGCCACGGCCAGGGCCACGAGACCACCTTCGCGCAGCTCGTCGCCGACCGCCTGGGCGTGCCGATCGAGACGGTCGAGATCGTCCATGGCGACACCGACAAGGTCCAGTTCGGCATGGGCACCTATGGCTCGCGCTCCGCCGCCGTCGGCCTGTCGGCGATCAGCCAGGCCTGCGACAAGGTCGTGGCCAAGGCCAAGCGCATCGCCGCCGCCGTGATGGAACTGCCCGAGGACGATGTCACCTTCGAGAACGGCCGCTTCGCCGGCATCCACAGCAACAAGACCATGGTGTTCGCCGAGGTCGCGCTCAACGCCTATGTCGGGCACAAATTCGATACGGCGAAGATCGAGCCGGGCCTCAAGGAAACCGCGTTCTACGACCCCAAGAACTTCACCTTCCCGGCCGGCTGCCACATCTGCGAGGTCGAGATCGACA
>CAYXMO010000149.1:2588-7429 GCA_964465935.1 uncultured Rhizobium sp. | reverse complement strand
GCTTTGCTCAAGGTGAAGGCGAAGGTGCCGTGCTCCTTGATCGGCTTGCCCTTGATCTTGCCGGTGATGGTCGCGGGGAAGACGACATAGGCGTCGGTGTTGTTGACGCTCAGATGGGTCGGCGCGGCGAGCAGGACCTTGGTGTCGGTCTGGCCGGTTTTCTGGAAGCCGGCGCCCCAGTCGGCGACGGTCGAGGCGCCGAGGAACGCGAAGGCCGGGAATTCGTCGATCACGCCGTTCCAGGCGAGCTTGGCGAAGTCGATCGTGCCGTTGTTGAAGCCGTCGAACTCGGTACGCACCGCAGCGGTAACGGCGGTGGCGTCCGCGCCGGCATCGACGCCTGCGGCACTCGACCACGCAAAGCTCAGGATGCGCCAGCCGGCGGCGGTCTTGGCGAGGACGAAGGTGTCGGTGCCCGGTTCTTTATGCGTGACGCCGTTCACCTTGTAGCTGTAGACGACGCGCAGATCGACGTAAGCGCGGCCGCCGCCGAGGTAGATGTGCTTGAAGCCCAGGATCGCAGTGCGCGCGGCGGTGACGCCGTTCTGCGCATTGTAGGCGCCATAGGCGGCAGCCCAAGCGTCGAGCCCGGTCCAGCGGAACGGCGCGAACTCGTCGACCACGATGCCGCCGGGCAGAAGCATGGCGGTGAAGGCCGCGTCATCGCCGCGGTTGGCGTATTGCAGCGTTTTGCGGATCGCGGCCTCGACGTCGGATTTATCGGAGGCGAGTGCGGGCTGCGCGAACGACGCCGCGAGCAATGCGGCGATGGCGAGTTTCTTGAGCATGATGTGTCCCCCAGTGAAACGTCGGCGGAGCTTAGTGCAGTTTCGAGTTGGTTTAACCCACCCCTCAACCGTCATGGCCGGCCAAGGGCCGGCCATCCAGGATCACCCCTGTCGCATGGGTGATCCTGGGTCCCCGGGACAAGCCCGGGGATGACGGTTGAGAGAGGATGTTTTTGAACACGTGCCAGCTCGCTCCAGGACAGAGTTGACACTCGTTCTGTCATGTGTAATAAATTCCTTACACATGTTTGCCGGAGCTGTTGTTGGCTGTCAGCGGAGATCAGTTGCTTGCCCTTCTGGCGGCGCTCGCCAGTCCGCACCGCTTGCGGATCGTCGCGGCGCTGAAAAGCGACGGGCGCAACTATGTCAGCCAGCTGGCGCGCGAAGTCGGCATCAGCCGCCCCCTGCTCCACCTGCACCTGCAGAAGCTGGAAGAAGCGGGCCTGGTCACCAGCAAGCTCGAACTCTCCAGCGACGGCAAGGCGCTCAATTATTTCGAAATCGCCGATTTCGGCGTCGAGCTCAGCCCGGCGGCGATCGTCAAGGCCGTCAAGTCCCTCACCAAATCCGATTCGTGAAAGGCGCACGTCATGACCGCAACCATCTACCTGCTTACCATCTGCATCCCGGCCGGCGTCATCCTGGTCATCTTCACGATGAAGTACCGGTCGGCCGGCCGCCAGGCACAGGCGCGCATCCTGGAGGAGACCGCCTATCGCGAGGTGGCGCAGAAGGCCGCCGCGGCGCAGGCGCAGACCGCGACAGCGCTCACCGCCGTGCAAGCCGACCTGGCGGAGATCAAGACGCGCATGGCGGCGGTCGAGAAAATCCTCAAAGCGGTCGAATGACATGAGCGTCCTCGCCGTCGACCCCGCCGCGCCGTGGTACGTCAAGACCGCCGCCGACGCCCTTCTGGTCCTTCATATCGGCGGCGGCACCGCCGGCATGATCTCCGGCGCCGCGGCGCTGCTGGCGCGCAAGGGCAGCCGGCTGCACGGCATCGCGGGCACCGTGTTCTTCGGATCGATGCTGACCATGGCGACGGTCGGCGCGACGGTGTCGCCGTTCCTGCCCGTGCCGGAGATGGCCAATGTCGTCGCCGGCGTCCTGACCTTCTATCTCGTCGCGACGTCATGGGTGACGATCAGGCGGCGCGATGGCGGCATCGGCCATTTCGAGCGCGCCGGCTTCGCGGTGGCGCTGGGCGTGTGCGCCGCCGGCGCGGTGTTCGTCGCGCTGGCGATGAACAGCCCGAGCGGCACGATCGGCAAGACGCCGCCGCAGGCGTTCTACGTCTTCCTGATCGTCGGCGCGATCGCCGCGGCATCGGACCTCAAAGTGATCCTGCGCGGCGGCATCAGCGGCCCGGCGCGGATCGCGCGGCATCTGTGGCGGATGTGCGTGGCGCTGACCATCGCGTCCGGCTCGTTCTTCCTAGGCCAGCAGAAATTCCTGCCGGCGGCACTGCACGGCTCGCCCCTGCTTCTCCTGCCGGTATTCGCGCCGCTGCTGTTCATGGCGTTCTGGCTGGTGCGAATCCGGTTCACCGGGCGGCGGGCCGCCGGGCCGGTGTTGAGCGCGTCATGAAGAAAACACTCCGCATCGTCCTGTTGAGCGCGATCGCGCTGGTTGCCTTGCTGGGCGTGCTGGCCGTCGTGTTCCTCCACACGCCCACGCCTGCGGTGCCGCAGCTGTCCGGCACGCTGCGCAAGGTGAGCATCACGGTCGGCGGTCTGGTGCGCACCTACCGGGTCTATGTGCCCAAAGGACTGGCGAAGGGCGCGCCGCTGGTGGTGGCGATGCACGGCTCGGGCGAGAACGGCGCACAGATGCGGATCGAGACGGGATATGGCTTCGACCGCGCCGCCGACGCGCACGGCTTCGCCGTCGTCTACCCCGACGGCTATGAGGGCTATTGGAACGGCTGCAACATCGTCGGCGACTACGACGCGAACCGGCTGAACATCGACGACGTGGGTTTCCTGGCCGCGGTGGCCGACAGGATCGCCGCCGATATCGGCATCGACCGGACCAGAGTGTTCGCGACCGGCATCTCGCGCGGCGGCGCCATGGCGCTGCGCCTGGCGCTGGAAGCGCCGTCGCGATTCCGTGCCGTTGCCGTGGTGTCGGACAGCGTGCCGGCGCCGGGGAATTTCAAGTGCAAGCCGCAAGGTAGCGGAACCTCGTCCGTTATGATCATGAACGGCACCGACGATCCCATAGTGCCGTTCGAGGGCGGCGAGGTCAGCCTGTTCGGCTTGTTCCTCAAACGCGGTCAGGTTCTGTCGGCGCTCCAGTCCGGGCAGTATTTCGCCGGCCGCAACCGCATCGCCGGCCCGCCCCGGACGCAGACGACGGCGATGGCGGACGGAGTCGCGGTCGGGCGTGTGTTGTGGCGGGGTGGCGGCAGGATCGAAGTCGAACTCGACGCCATTCACGGCGGCGGACATGGTCTGCCGCAACCCTACCGGCGCCACGCGCGCCTGCTGGGCCCCTCGCCCGGCGCGCCGAACGGCCCGGAGGTGATCTGGGATTTTTTCGCGCGGCAACGTTAGCGATGCAATTCCCGACGGCGCGGCGTTGCGCTACAAGCCGCAGATGACCAGACCATCGCTCGCGGCCGGGCTCGTGCTTTGCGCCGCTCTATCGAACGGCGCGGCGCGCGCGCAGGACGACGGCGCCGTCGCGTACACGCAGCGCACGCTCTCCATCCCGATGAGCGACGCGCAAGGCGGCACGCACCGGCTCTTCGCCAAGCTGTGCCTTCCCGAGGATGCCGAGGGCGGACAGGCGCGGCTGGCGGTGCTCAATCACGGCTCACCGGCGAGCGCCGCCGACCGTCCGACGCAGCAGATCGGCAGCTGCGACAGCGAACCGGCGCAATGGATGCTGGGGCATGGCTTCGCCGTGCTCTATGCCCAGCGGCGCGGCTACGGCAAGACCGGCGGCGACTGGGCCGAGGGTTTCGGGTCTTGCGACAATCCCGATTTCGTCCGCGCCGGGCGCGAGACGGCGCGCGACATCGCCGCGATCGTCGATTTCGGATTGAAGCAGCCCGGGGTGCGGCCCGACGGCGCCATCGTCGAAGGCGTGTCGGCGGGTGGCTGGGGCACCCTCGCCTACAACGCTCTGCCCCATCCCAAGGTGATCGCGATCGTCAATGTGTCCGGCGGACGCGGCGGCCATCAAGGCGAGGACGCGGACGAGAATTGCGATCCCGAACGATTGGCTGAGGCGGCGGGCGTGTTCGGCAAGACCGCGTCGACGCCGATGATCTGGATCTACGCGCAGAACGACACGTTCTTCGGCCCCGACCTGGCGCGGGCGATGGTTCAGGCCTTCACCAAGGCCGGCGGCAAGGCGGACTTCCACGCCGTCGACGACTTCGGCGAGGACGGCCATGCCTTATGGTCGGCTGAAGGCGGCTCGGCGGTGTGGGGGCCGCTGGTCGAGGCTTATCTGCGCAAGCGCGGGGCGCTCGATCAGTTCGACGGGCGCGACTGAACGCAGGGCGGGGACTTGCATCGCCGGCGCCGCGTCGTGCATTAGATTGCGCAGCATGAACCCGATCCGCCCCGCCATCGAAGCCCTCGAACCCAACGGCATCGGCCTCGTCGCCATGATGGGGCTGGGCGAGCCCGGCCTGATCCCTTTGTGGTTCGGCGAGAGCGACCTGGTCACCCCCGCCTTCATCCGCGACGCGGCGAAGAAGGCGCTGGACGACGGCAAGACGTTCTATTCCGGCTCGCGCGGCATCGCGCCGTTGCGCGAGGCGGTGCGCGACTATCACCGCCGCACCCTGGGCGTGGACGTGGACGTCGAGCGCATCTCGCTGCCGGGCGCGGCGACGCTGGCGATGGTGACGGCGCTGCAGATCCTGTGCGACACCGGCGACAATGTCGTGATCGTGTCGCCGATCTGGCCGAGCATCTTCCAGGCGGCGCAGATGGTGGGCGCGCAAGTGCGCTTCGCGCGGCTGGACGACGACTGGCGCTCGGCGAGCCCACGCTGGAGTCTGGACCTCGACAAGCTGTTCGCGCAGTGCGACGCGCG
>CAYXMO010000149.1:0-2488 GCA_964465935.1 uncultured Rhizobium sp. | reverse complement strand
TGGGCGTGATGACGATCGCCAACAACACCGGCCCGACGAGTTTCGCGCAGTTCGGCGCCCTGGCGGCGCTGTCGCCGCAAGGCGATGCTTTTCGCAATGAAATGCGTGCACGCTGCGCGGTCGGGAGAGATGTCGTGCAGACATTCATCGATGCGCAGAACCGCATCCGCTGGATACGGCCGGAGGGCGCGTTCTACGGCTACCTCCACATGGACGGGGTAACCCACTCGCTGCAATTCGCGCGCGACCTCGTCGCCAAGGCGCGGGTCGGGGTGGCGCCGGGCTCGGCGTTCACGACCGACGGGCCGGGGGCGCACGACTCGTTCGTGCGCATCTGCTTTGCCCAGGATCCGGCGCTTTTGCGCGAGGGACTGGCGCGGATCGAGGCGGCGCTCGCCGGTTTGTGATCTGCCGCAGTGCTTTGTTAACCCTGGCAACGCGAATGTGAGCGGCGCTCGCGCCGCCGCCATGCCAGAAGACGCGCGTGATTTGGCGACTGGGGCGCCTCGATGACCTTCCGCACCATGCTGATCGCTGCCTGTGCCGCGCTCGCCGCCGCGCCGGCCCTGGGCGCCACGCCGCGCGACTTCGCGAGCTATCGCCCCAGCGTGCCGGGCACCCACATCGCCGCCAGCGAAGCGCCGAGCATCGACGGCGATCTCTCCGATCCGGTCTGGCAGAAAGCGCCGGCGCTGGACGAATTCTACCAGCTCGAACCGCATGAAGGGCAGCCGGGCGACGAGAAGACCGTCGTGCGCGTGCTCTATGACGAGAACAATCTCTATTTCGCGATCATGGCGTTCGACGACGAGCCGGACAAGGTGACGGCGCATGTCAAGGCGCGCGACGGCGCGATCGACACCGACGACATCATCCGCATCTACCTCGACCCGAGCATGACGCGGCGCAACGGCTATATCTTCGAGGTCAATCCGCTGGGGGCGCGGCGCGAGGGCCTGATCCAGAACAATTCCGAAGTGCTCTACCAGTGGAACACGCTGTGGGGCGCCAAGGCGCGGCGGCTGGCCAACGGATGGTCGGTGGAAGTGATGATCCCGTTCCGCTCGATCTCCTACGACAAGGCGCGGAGCGATTGGGGCTTCGATTTCTTCCGGCTGGTGCGGCGCAAGAACGAGCGCATCCGCTGGTCTTCGATCAGCGAAACGATCCCGTCGCCGGACATCTCGCGCTCGGGCACGCTGACCGGGATCGGCGGCATCGACGGCGGCATCGGGCTCGACCTGCAGGCCTATAGCGCGCTGCGCTATCAGCGCGACTGGGACGATCCGGGGCATAGCGGCTTTGCCTTCCGCCCCAGCGGCAACGCCTTCTACAAGATCACGCCGGCACTGACCGGCACGCTGACGGTGAACACCGATTTCTCCGACACGCCGCTGGACCAGCGCCAGGTGAACATCGGGCGCTTCGGCTTGTTCTATCCCGAGACCCGCGATTTCTTCCTGCAGGACGCCGCCGCGTTCGAATTCGGCGGCATGCCGCTGCGCAACGACAACAATGGCCGGCCGTTCTTCTCGCGCAATATCGGCCTGATCAACGGCTCGCAGCCGGTGGACCTGCTGGTCGGCGGCAAGCTGTCGGGCAACTATGAAGGCTTCGACATCGGCGCGCTGGCGGTGCGCACCAACGGCGCCGGCACGGTCGGCGGCCAGGTGCTGTCGGCGGCGCGGCTGAGCATGCCGATCCTGGACCATTCCAAGATGGGGCTGATCTTCACCAATGGCGATCCGACGGGCGCGACGCGCAACAGCGTCGCCGGCGGCGACTTCCAGTTCCGCGATCCCGATTTCCTGCCGGGCAAGGAATTGCAGGCCGATGCGTTCTACGAGCGCAGCTTCTCCAGCGCCGTGGGCGACGACGACTCGTTCGGCCTGGAGCTCAACTTCCCCAACGAGCCGTGGTACGGCAATTTCCGCTTCAAGGACGTGGGCGCCAATTTCGATCCGGCGCTCGGCTTCGTCAGCCGGCCCGGCATCCGCGAATACACCGGCAATGTCGTGCGCCGCATCCGCCCCACCGACAGCGTCATGCGCTGGTACGAGACCGGCGTGTGGTACGACGTGGTGACGGGATTGAACAACGCGACGCAGTCGAGCTTCGAAGGCACCTGGGCCGCGACCTATCTGCAGCGCGGCGACTTCGCCCTGATCGAGACCTGGAACGATTTCGAGAAAGTGCCGGCGCCGTTCACCCTGCCGCATGGCGTGGTGGTGCCGGCGGCGGATTACGACTGGCAGGTGTTCCACGGCCATTTCGAGACCGCGACCGACCGCTGGATCTCCGGCATTTTGGACGTGCAATGCTGTGGCTTCTATGGCGGGCACCTGCTGCAGACCAACATCACGGTCAACATCCGGCCCGACGACACGTTCACGTTCAGCGGCCAGCACATCATGGAGCAGATCAGCCTGCCCACGGGCCACGTGAACATCCACATCGCCTCGATCGACGCGGCGATGAACTTCACGCC
>CAYXMO010000148.1:0-7460 GCA_964465935.1 uncultured Rhizobium sp. | reverse complement strand
GCGCCGTCGTCGAGCACCGCCAGCGCGTAGCCGCCGCGCCGCAGCGGACCGAGCAGATCGCTGCCGGCATAGTCCGGCCGGTTCGGCCAGCGCCGCACCAATCCATCCTCGCCGATCTCCGGCGCGGCGGCGATCCCGACGCGCCGCGGCGCCGGGCCCAGCGCACGGACCGCGTCCAGCAGCAGGCGGGCGGTGCGCTCCGGATCGTCGTCGATGCGCCATTCGCCGCGGCTGCTGACTTCAAGCGTGTCTGGATCGACAAGCGCGGCGCGAAGGCGCGTCGCCCCGATATCGGCGCTCGCAATGCGCGTCATGCCGCCGCCGCGCTTTGCATGAAACCGGCGGCGAAACCGATCTGCCGCTCGAAGCGGCGGTCGCGCTGCCGCAGGCAAGTGGCGAAATCGTCCAGCATCGTGCCGAACGCCTCGGCGTGCAGGGCCGGGCCGGGGGTAAAGCTTTCCTCCCGCAGCAGCCGGCCCGCCGCATCGCTGAGCCGGCAGGACTGCCCGGGCATGGCGCGCTCGGTCGAGAAGCCGAACAGGCCGTCCAGCCTTGCGCTGCCCTGCGTTCCGTGCGCCACCAATTGCGTGATGTCGCCGGTCCGCGTCTCGTCCCGCCAAGCGGCGCTCAGATGGATGGCAACCTCGCCGAGCCGGCCCTCGATCTCGATCCAGTCGTCGACCTCATAGGCCGCGTCGTTGCGTTCGCCGAGCCATTCTGGTCCCGCGGCGCGTCCTTTGCTGCGCCGTTCGATCCGGGCCACCGCGAGCGGTTGCGCCGGATAGTCCAGGACCGCGCCCGCCAGATCGATGAGATGATAGCCGAGGTCGGCCAGCACGCCGGTCCAGCCGCCGTCGCGGCGCAGCTGCCAGGGCTTGGCGGCCGGGACGCCGTCGGCGCGGCACCACCTTAGTTCGAGCGCGCGCAGCGTTCCGATCTCGCGCGCCATGGCCTGCCAGGCCATCGCGTCGCGCCGGAACTGGCAGACCGCGGCGGGCTTGCAGATCGCGCCGCCGCGCGCCGCCGCCGCGAGCAGCAGGCGCGCGTCCTCGCGCCGGATCGCCACGGGTTTCTCGATCAGGCAATCGATTCCCGCTTCGAGGCAGGCCTGCGCCAGCGCCAGATGGGTGGCGTTGGGCGAAGCGATGACGACGGCACCGCAGCTTTGCAGCAGCGCTTCCAGGTTGTCGGCGACGGCGATGCCGGGAAACAGCGCGGCGGCTTGCGCGCGCGCCGCGGGATCGGGATCGTGCACCACGGCCAGCGCAAAGGGGCCGCTGCGATGCAGATGCGGCGCGTAGCATTGGCGGAACACCCAGCCCGCGCCGGCGAAGCCGAGCCGGCGAACCTCTTGGCCCGATGCTGTAGACGGCGCTGCGTTCAAATCCCGCATCCTAAGAGGCTGCGCGCCGGACCGAGCTTGCGGCATAAGCCACGAAATGCTGCGGCGTGCGGAACGCGGCGTCGCATTCGATCATGGGACAGCCGCTCCACAGCGCCAAAAGCCGCGCCATGCCGGCGTTGCGCGCCGCCGCCATGTCGGCGGCGGCATCGCCGAGATAGCCCTGGACGTTGCGGGTCCCCAGGCGCTCCATGCAAAGATACAGCGCCGCCGGATCGGGCTTGCCCGGCGCGTCGTCGGCCGTCACCAGCACGTCGACCAGAGGGGCAAGGCCGAGCGTTTCGAAAAGTTCCTCGGTGCGCAGCCGGTCCTTCGCCGTCACCACGCCGATGCCGATCGACAGCGCGCGCAGCCGCCGCAGCATCTCGGGGATGCCGTCGAAAATCTGCACCAGGCCGGCATGGGCGCGGGCATAGCTGCGGAAGGCGGGCACGAAGCCGTCCGCCATCCCCAGGGCGCGGGCGATCGCTTCCAAGGGCTCGCCCAGGCGGGCGCGGAACTGCTCGACCGGCGCCTCGCGCTCTTCGCCGTACAGCGACAGGACGGCGGCGCGGATGGCCTGCTCGGCGACCGGCCAGCTGTTGATCAGGACGCCGTCGAGATCGAGCAGCACGCCTTCGACGATGCGCATGCGATCCCCAGAATGCCGGCGCGCAAACATGCAATAGAGTGTCCGGCAAGGAAAGCCCGAATTCCAAACTGTGCCGTCAATTCCTGGCGGATTGGAATTGTAATCTTGCCTTTGCTTTCGGTATCGGGAAATATTGCTTCGCTCGCGGCGAGGGACGATTGCGAACGCGCATCGCGTTCCGCCTGCGGACCGCCGGTACGGGCAAGCGTCGCGCGTTTCAAGGCATTGCCGGTAGTGACACTGGGGACGAACCATGGCCGAGAACCAAGTCGCCAATGCATCGCCGCCGGCCCGCGCCGACGTCGAGCGCGCGGTCCGCGAACTGGTCGTGCGCCTGCTGGTGCTCGACGGCATCGGCCCGGCCGATCTCGATCCCGAGGCCGAGGACTTCCTTACCGCGCTTGGCGCCAATTCGGTGGACGCGCTCGAGCTCATCATCACCGCGGAGGAGATGTACGACATCGAGTTCAAGGACGACGAGATCAACTTCCAGCTGGTCAAGACCTTGAACCATTTCGTCGACGAGATCTGCGGCAAGCTCAAGCCGCGCCACTGAGCCGATGCACACGATCCTGGGCGTCGGCGGTTCGGATCATGACGTTCACGCCTGCATCGTGCGCGGCGGCAAGGTCGCGGTCGCCATCGAGGAAGAGCGGCTCACGCGCCGGAAATACGGCATCGGCGGAAATCTGCTCGACCTGCATTGCGCGAAATATTGTCTCGACAGCCTGGGGCTCGATCTCAGCGCCGTCGACGAGGTCGTGCTCGACAATCTGCTGCCGGCGACGGTCAAGATGCAGTTCCGCCGCCGCGGCCGGCTTGTCGACCATCACGAATGCCACGCGGCGGCGGCGTTCCTGACTTCCGGCTTCGACAAGGCGGCGATCCTGGTGATGGACAATGCCGGCTGCCTGACGCAAGGCGAAGGCGGTCCCGGATTGCAGGCGACCTCGTGGTATGTCGGCGAGGGCAGCACCATCAGCCTTGCCGGCCGCGTGCTGTCGACCTCCTACGACGCGGGTCCGCCGGCGCTCGGCGCGCCGTACCAGCTCGGCGACGGCGATCATTCCCTGGGCAGTTTCTACAAGCGGATCACCGGCGCGCTCGGCTTCGGCTTTCGCGCCGGCGCCGGATCGTTCTTCTTTCCCGAGGACGGCATCACCATGGGGTTGGCCGCCTATGGCGACGGCCGGTTCGTCGAGATGTTCTGGGAGCTCGCCGAGTTGGGCGATCGCGGCGGCTACAAGCTGTGGGTGCGCGACGGCCGGCTCGACGCGCTGCTGAACCGTCTGCTTGGCGATGACGACGGCTTCGAGACCCGCGCCGCAATCGCCGCCGCCGCCCAGGCCGTGCTCTGCCGCCTGGTGGCGCACATCGCGGCGCATGTCCTCGGCGCGACGGGAATGCGCCGTCTGTGCCTGTCCGGCGGCGTCGCGATGAACGCGGCGGCGAACGGCGATCTGCTGGACCGTCTCGACCTCGACGCGCTCTACATCCCGCCCGCGCCCGGCGACAACGGCACCGCGATCGGTGCCGCCCTGATGGCCGCCGGCGCGTCCGGGCAGAGCGGCGCCTACAGCGTCTACAGCGGCCGGTCCTATCCGCGCGCCGCGGTCGAAGACGCGCTCGAAACGCTCGATCGCGCCCGCTTTCGCCGCGACACGCCGGCGCCGGAAGCGCTTGCCGGCCGCGTTGCGCAGATGATCGCCGGCGGCGCCATCGTCGCCTGGTTCGAAGGCGGCTCCGAACACGGGCGGCGCGCGCTCGGCCATCGCAGCATCCTCGCCGATCCGCGGCCGGCCGCGGTGCGCGACCGCATCAACCAGGGGATCAAGCGGCGCCAGCGCTTCCGTCCCTACGCGCCGGCGGTGCGCGCCGCCGCAGCCGCCGCCTATTTCACCGCGCCGCAGCTCTCGCCCTACATGCAGATCATCAGCGGCGTGCGCGCGGAGCGGCAAGGCGACATCGCCGGCGTCGTCCACGTCAACGGCACGGCGCGGCCGCAGACATTGGACGGCACGCAGCCTCTGGCCGCGCTGGTCGACCGCTTCGACGCGCTCACCGGCGTGCCCATGGTCCTCAACACCTCGTTCAACGCCAGCGGCCAGCCCATCGTCGAGACTCCGAAAGAAGCGGTCGCCGCGTTCCAGGACATGCAGATCGACGCGCTGGTGCTCGATGACGTGCTGGTGGAGCGGCGGCCATGAACACGCTGCAATATGCCTTCCTGCTGCCAACCGGGCGCTGCAATCTCAATTGCGGCGGCTGCTATGCGACGCTGGAAGACGCCGGGCGCAAATCGGCGCGCGGCGAGCTGGCGGCGGCGAACCTCGAACGCCTGGTCGACGAGCTGCTGGACATGGGTGTCGCCATCTTCGACATCTCGGGCGGCGAGCCCTTGCTCTATCGCGGCCTGGCGGCGATCTGCCGCCGCATCAAGCAGCGCCCCGGCACCGCGGTGTGGCTGGTGACCAACGGCGCGCTGCAGCGCCACCGCCTGCGCCTCGAGCCGCTGGCCGGCCTGGTCGACCGCCTGCTGTTCTCCATCGACAGCGCGATCCCGGCGCAGCATGACCAAATGCGCGGCATGGCCGGCGCTTTCGATGCGACCCTGGCGACGCTGCGCGCCGTCGACCGCGCCCGCTTTCCCGTCATCGGCATCAACCAGCTGCTGACGCGGGAGAACTGCGCCCAACTCGAAAACACGCTGGCGCTGGCGCGCGCCGAGAAGCTCGACCGCCTGCATCTGCTGTGGCCGCGCGACGTGTCGGAGAACGGCTCGCTGCTCGATCTGCTGCCGCGCTGGGCCGACATGCGCGCCGCCTGGGCGACGGTGGCGGCGTGGCTGGCGGCGCACGACACGCCGGCCGCGGTCGATATCGTGGCGCCGTCCTTCCTGTTTCCCGAGGCCAATGCCTTCCGCCGCGGCTTGCCCGCCGCGCTGCAGGACCGGCTGACTTTTTCCTTCCCGCAATTGCGCGGCCTGTCGCCGTTCCGCCAGAGCGTGGTCGTCAAGCCGTACGGCACGCTGACCGGCGACACCGCCTTCGTCAATTTTCCGCAATTCGAATGCCCGCGCGACGCTTCGCTGGCGCAAGCCTGGGAGACTCAATCCGCCGCCTGGCAGGACAGGCTCGCCGCGCGCCAGGCGGTTTTGAAGGATGGCGAATGCGCTGGTTGCCCGCGCTGGAGCGCTTGCCGCGGCGGCTGCCCGGCGGCGGCGCTCAATCAATCGGGCGACTGGCACCACCGCGACCACAGCTGCGACATCTACAGGAGCGACGGCCTGTTTTGAGCGAGCGTCTCGCCCTTCGCGGCGGGCCGAAGGTTCGGCCGCAGCCGCTGCCGCCTTGGCCGCCGCAGGATGCGGCGGTCGCCGAAAAGCTGCGCGAGGCCTATCGCGATGGCGCGCGCGAGCGCCCGCTGAAGGAAGCGTTCGAACGGCGCTTCGCCCTGTTCTGCGGCGCGCCGCATGCGATTGCGGTATCGTCGGGCACGGTGGCGCTGGATCTGGCGGTGCGCGCGCTCTTAGCGGAGCGGCCCGGCGCCGTGATCGCGTCCTGCTACAGCCATCCCGCCACGATCCAGATGGCGGCCAGGCTGCGCGCCGTGCATCTGGCCGACATCGATCCGGGCACGCTGTGCCTGTCGCCCGATGCGGTGCGCGAAGTCTTGTCCGGCACACAGATCGCCGCGGTCGTGACCACCCATGTCGCCGGCGCGCTGGGAGGGATCGAAGAACTCGCGGCGCTGTGCCGGCGGCACGGCGCCGCGCTTGTCGAAGACGCGTCCCACGCCCATGCCAGCGCCATCGGGGAGCGCTGCGCCGGCACGTTCGGCGATGTCGGCTGCTTCTCGCTGCATGCCACCAAGAATCTTCCCGCCGGCGAGGGCGGCATGATCGTCACGGCCTCGGACGGTTTGGCGAAGACGCTGCGGCGGATGCACGATCTGGGGCGCGATCCGGACGCAGCGCCTTATGCCTTCCACGCGCTCGAAGGCAATTATCGGATGAGCGAGTACGCGGCCGCCGCGGCAGCGGCCGGCCTCGACCGTCTTGCCGCCGACGAAGCGGCGCGCGCCGCCGCCGTCGCGGTGCTGCGCCAGGGCCTGAACGACGACGATCCGCTCGCGCTCCTGGACTGCGATCGCCGGCCGCGCGAGACGCGCCGCAGCTATCATTTCCTCCCCTGCCTTTATCGCCCCGAGCGGGCTCTGGGCCTCAGCCGGCGCCGCTTCGTGCTTGCCCTGTGCGCCGAAGGCATCCTGTGCAACGAGGGCTGGCCGAATCTGCTGACGTCGCTGCTGGACGGCGCGGCGCAAGACCTGCCCGCGGCGGCGCGGATGCTGGAGCAATCGGTGTGGATCGACCAGCGCCTCCTGCTCACCGCCGACGGCGCCGGGCAGTTGCTCACGGCGATGCGCAAGATCGCGGCCAACGCCCGCAGCATCGGAGCCCGCTGATGCGGCTCGGCCTGTCCGCCGTCTCGTTTCGCGACTGCCTGCGGCCGGGGCGCGAGCTGCAGATTGCTGAGGCCGCGCGCCGCGCCGGCTTCGATTTCCTCGAAGGCATGTTCAGCGTCCGCCGCCCGCCGGCGGCGGTGGGCGCGGACACCACGACGCTGGCGTCGCTCGATTTCGGCCGCGTGTCGTTTTTCGATCCCCGCGCCGAGGTCCGGCGCCTGGCGCACGCTGCGGCGGACGCACTCGTCGCCGGCGCGGCGGCGCACGGCATCGCGCTCGTCTCGTTCTCGCCCGGGCACGCTGCCGGCGGCATGCCGCCGGACCTGGACGGTCCGAGCACCGAACTGCGCCGGCTCTGCGGCGAGGCGGCGGCACGCGGCATCCGGCTCTGCATCGAGAACGTTCCGGGGCACGCGACGCAGGCGCGCGCCGCTCTGGAAGCCGTCGTCGCGGCGGTTCCCGGTCTTGGCGTCTGTCTCGACGTCGCCAACGCGCTGGCCGATCCGCCGCTGGACGCCTGGTTCGCGTCGTTCGGCCCGCGCATCGCCAAGCTGCATCTGGGCGACGGCGCGTTCGGCGGCGGCCGTTTTATTCCCGCCCCGCCCGGCACCGGCGCGGTGTGCTGGACCGCGGTGCGCGCCGGCCTCGCCGAGCTTCCCGCCGATATCTGCGTCGTCGCCGAGCTTCTGGGCGGCCCGCCGGGCGCCGAAGAGGACTTCGTCGCGCAAGGCGGCGCGCGCCTGCGCGCTCTGCTCGCCGCATGATCTTCGTCTCGCCGCATTATGACGACGTCCTGCTGTCGCTGCCGGGGCAGTTGGTCGCGCTGCAGGCCAGTGGCACGCACGCCACTGTCGTCGTGCCCTTCTCGGACGAAGATGAGCGCATGGAATCGGTCTGCCGGGCGATCTATCGCCGGCTGAACCTGACGGTGCATGCCTTGGGCTTGCCGGACGCGGCGCGGCG
>CAYXMO010000147.1:0-7545 GCA_964465935.1 uncultured Rhizobium sp. | reverse complement strand
AAACCCCGACGCCGCCGCGACCACGGTCGATCCCGGCAATGGCGGGCTGTACTGACGCCCGGCGCGCGTGAGCGCGCCAAACGGATTCACGCGGAGGCGCGGAGCCGCGGAGTTTGGGCTCAACTCCGCGGCTCCGCGCCTCCGCGTGAAACAATCTTTACGAACTCGCCGACCGCCCCTATATCAGCGCCCGGAGAATCCTCATGCGCCCCGACATCGAACGTACCGTTGAAGAGATCCAGCAGGCCGTCGCCCTGCTGAGGAGGCATCTTTGACTGGGATAACGCGCTGCGCCGGCTCGACGAGCTGAACGCCAAGGCCGAAGACGCCAGCATCTGGAACAACCCGCAAGCCGCCCAGAAGATGATGCGCGAGCGTCAGAAGCTGGACGCCGCCATCGCCGCCGTGCGCGGCATCGAGAACGAGCTCGCCGACGCGCTGGGCCTGATGGAGATGGCGGAAGGCGAGAACGATACCGCGATGGTCGCCGACGCCGAACGCTCGCTGCAGGCCATCCACGCCCGCGCCGAGCAGCAGCGCCTGCAGTCGATGCTCTCGGGCGAAGCCGACGGCAACGACACGTACCTCGAAATCCACGCCGGCGCCGGCGGCACCGAGAGCCAGGACTGGGCCTCGATGCTGGAGCGCATGTACACCCGCTGGGCCGAGAAGCACGGCTACAAGGTCGAATATCTCGAAGAAAGCGAAGGCGAAGGCGCCGGCATCAAATCGGCGACCATCCTGATCAAGGGCGACAACGCCTATGGCTGGCTCAAGAGCGAGCAGGGCGTGCACCGCCTGGTGCGCATCTCGCCGTTCGACTCCAACGCGCGCCGCCACACCAGCTTCTCGTCGGTGACGGTCTATCCGGTGATCGACCAGACCATCGAGATCGACATCCCGGAGAAGGACGTGCGCATCGACGTCTACCGCGCCTCCGGCGCCGGCGGCCAGCACGTCAACAAGACCGAGAGCGCGGTGCGCATCACGCACATCCCGACCGGCATCGCGGTCGCCTGCCAAACCGAGCGCAGCCAGCACCAGAACCGCGCCAATTGCTGGGACATGCTGCGCGCCCGGCTCTACGAGATCGAGCTCAAGAAGAAACAGGACGAGACCGGCGCCTTCGTCGGCGAGAAATCAGACATCGGCTGGGGCCACCAGATCAGGTCCTATGTGCTGCAGCCCTATCAGCTGGTGAAGGACCTGCGCACCGGCGTCGAGAGCCGCACGCCCGGCGACGTCCTCGACGGCGACATCGACCCCTTCATGGCCGCGGCCCTGGCCCAGGCCGTCGGCGGCAAGAAGCAGGAAAAGATCGAAGACCTGGAATAAACTTTCCTCCCCCGTGACAACGGGGGAGGAAAATCAGAACCGCACCGCTTCCACCCGCGTCCCCGGCAGCAGCCCGGCTTCGCGGTCGTCTTCCCAGCGCGCGGAGATCGCAGCCGCCGCCGCCAGCACCGCGCCGAACAACAGCGCGAACGCCGTCCACAAGCTGGCAGTGGCCGCCGCCTTGCGCGCCGCGTCCGCCGCTGCCGCTTCATCGTGCCGGATGCGCGCTTCGACGTCGGTGACCCGCGCCTGCGCCGCGCCAAGCGACAGCGGCGTGTCCTGCGAAACCAGCCAGGCGAGCTGGGTGTGGTCCTCGCTCGACAGATGGCCGCCATTCGCCAGCCCGACGCTCAGGATGCGCCCGGCTTCGGCCTTGTCGGCGGCGATGCTGCGCGGCCGCAACACGGTGGGTGTCGCTGCGGTGGCCGACAGCGGCGTGTTGCCGGCGCTGCCGTCACTGAAGATCGGCGTCGCGCCGGCCGCAGGGCGCGCGGGCGGCGGTGTCACCGTGTCGGTGGCGTCCGGAGTCGCGGCGGAGGGATCGGGCGCAACCGTCGTGCCGCCATCGCTGACGACGCCGGTATCGTTCTGCGCGTACTGGCGGCCCGTCAGCGAGGCCTGCGCCGGCGGCAAGGGCGAGCGGAACAGCGTGTCGACCCAATAGGCCGTCAGCGGCGAAGGCGCGTCGCCGCGCGTCATGGTCGAAGCCAGCGCGCCCGTCACGGCGCCGTTGGCCGCGGCCGAGCCCGCCACCAGCACCGACAGCGCCACCAGCGTCGCGGTCGCCACCACGGCGAGTGCCCAGGCGACGAGCCCATGCGTGCCGGCGCGGATATCCTCCTCGCGGCTGGTCTCGGCCGCCGGCCCGATCAGCCGCCCGACGATGTGCCCGCCGGCGGCGAAGCCGAAGGCCTGCGCCGCCAGGAAGTAGATCGCGCCCAGCGTCAGGAACGTCGCGGTCGGATGCCGCGCCGAGGTCAGCGAAAGCCCGACGCCGGACCCCAGCGTCAGCAGGAACAGCGTGATCGCGGTCGCCACGAAAGCACCGGCGAAAGCGGCGCTCCAATTGAATCGTCTCGTCCCGTCGCCGTCGCTGACGATGGTCGCGGTGTCCTCGTTCAGGACCGTCGTGGTGGGCATGCAATTTCCCCGGGATGAGTCGCGCCCGCGAAATCGGGCTGACAGTCGAACGTGCGGGATCACGCGTCGTTCCGCGTCTGCCGCTTCTTTGCGCGGCGCGGAACTTTCCGCGCGCGCCGGCGCTTACCACACCAACGATTTCGAACGAGGATTCCCATGCGCTCCTTGCTGCTGTGGCTGATCGGCATTCCGATTCCGATCATCATCATCCTGTGGCTGGTCACCGGCCACGCCTGAAGGCGGCGTACAAAGCAAAACCCCGCCCTGCGTTGGCGCAGGACGGGGTTCGCCATGTCTGCCTTTAGATCGCTTAGGACTTCAGCGGCGCGAAGCTCGCCGCGACCGGGCGGTTGATGTCGTTGGTCATCGGACGGCTGACCATCGCCGAGACGGCGGACGGCGTGTTGCTCGGTGCCGATGCCGGGGCCGGCGCGACCGGCGCCGGAGCGGCCGGCGTGGCGCGCATCTCGGTGCTCTTCTTGCCCGGATCCTCGGCCAGCGGATTGTCGGCGTGGCGGCAATTGCCCTCGAAGAAGGCGCCGGTCTCGACCGCGAAGGCTTCGTGCAGGATGTTGCCTTCGACATGGCTGGTCGAGCACAAGAGAACCTTGCGCGCCCGGATCGAACCCTGGACGCGGCCGCGGATCGTCACTTCGTCGGCCATGATCTCGCCATGGATGAACGCCTTGTCGCCGATGACGAGGCCGGCGCTGTTGACGTCGCCTTCGACGCGGCCGTCGATCTGGATGTCGCCAGTGGAGGTCAGCGTGCCGCTGACGACCAGGTCGGCGCTGATGATGGAGGGTGCCGAGGAGCGGGCGGCGCGCTTGGCCGGCGGAACGTTGACCGCGGCGGGCGGAGGAGTGGGGGCTTTCTTGCTAGAGAACATGGCGGCCTGCCTCGATAAAGGTGTTCGGATTCCTGACGACGTCGTCGTACCAGATCTCATAATGCACATGAGGTCCGGTGCTGCGCCCCGTCGATCCGAGCCTTCCGATGGGCGAGCCTTTGCCGACCTTAGCGCCAACCCGAACGATAATCGATGACATATGGCCGTAACGCGTATGGATTCCGAATCCATGGTCAATTTCGACCATGTTGCCGTACCCGCCGCGATCGCCGGCATAGACGACCGTACCGGGGGCTGTGGCCGAGATCGTCGCGCCCCAGGGGCCCGCGAAATCGATGCCGGGATGGAAGGAATAGTGTCCCGTAAAGGGATCGATGCGGGCGCCGAAGCCGCTGGTGCGCTCGAACTGCGAGCCCCAGACCGGGGTGGTCAGCGGAATGTGGCGCATCGCCGACAGCAGCGTGTTCATCTGGTCGAGCACCGCCGAGGCGCGCAGGAAGGCATTGGAGAAGCTGGCATCGGCGATGCCCTCGACATGCATCGCCTGCAGCGGCCATTCCGGCCCGCCGACGCCTTCGGTCGCCGACAGGCGGCGGGTATAGTCGTCGGGGTTGATGCCGGTATGGCTGATCAGGCTCTGCAGCTTGGCGACGCCGTCGGCGACTTCGATCTGGGTGCGCGACATCAGCTGGGTTTCGATCAGGCCGATCTTGGCGACGCGGGCGGTCTGCTCGGCCAGGACGCGCAGGGCGGGATGCTGGATATAGGTGGTGGGGACCGGTGCCGCGGCGCGCTGCGAGCCGAACAGCAGGCCGGCGATATGGTCGACGGCGCCGCCGATGTCGAGGAAGCTCGCCTTGGTCGGCTTGGCGGTGCGCGGCTGCGGCGCCGGCGGCGTCGGCATCACCGAAAGCTCGGACGAGCCGCCCGCGTCGATCGTGCTGCCGGCGGCCGGTGCCGGAGTGCCTTCGATGCTGTCGCTGGGCGCGCCGCCGTCGGCGGAATCGCCCGGTGCTGGCGCGCCCGTTGCCGGTGCCGTACCGACGCGGACGGCGGCAAGCCCCGCCAGCGCCGCGTCCACCTGCCGCTTGCGGTCGAGGAAGGCCTGGATCGTGTTCTGCTTGAGCTGCAGCTCGTCCGCCGTCGCCTTGAAGCGGTCTTCCGCCGAGACCAGCGCGCCGTTCAATTCGTCGAACGCGATCTGCTGGTCGGCGACGCGGTTCTCATAGGCCGACTGCATCTGCGCCGCGCGGCGATCCTTGGCAGCGATGATGCGATCCTTGAAGATGACGTTGACGGTCGCGAACGCGACCCAGCCCAGGAAGATGAGAGACAGGCCGGCAATGGTGGCCTGGAGCGTGGCGCCGAAGGTGAAGAACTGCACGCGTCCGTCGGACCGGATATAGACCTGCCGCTCCGGAAACGTCTCATGGAGCCAAGCCCAGACGCGCTCGACGAGCGTCCCCGCCATGCCAACACTTCCCTTGCTTGCGTCTTGCGCGCCTACCCCAACGGGCCGCATTTCACCCAGTTGTCGGCGTCGAATCAAGCTCTTACCCCAGAAAAACGACCCTGAGGTTAACCGCGGCCCTGTCGTGTTCTTCGGCAGGTGGGGCTTCATCGAAGTGTCTTTACCGCGGCCAGCACGGCTTCGACATGGCCCGGCACCTTCACTTTACGCCAGACGCTGTGGATAACCCCCTTGGCGTCTATCAGGAATGTTGCTCGTTCCATGCCCATATATTTCCTGCCGTACAGGGTTTTCTCGCCCCAGACCCCGTAATCCTGGGCCGTTTTCAGCTCGACGTCCGAGCCTAGGGCGATCTTCAGCTTGTACTTGGCCTTGAACCGGTCGTGGCTGGCCGTGCTGTCCTTGGAGACCCCGATCACCGGTACGTCTCCGAACTTCCTGGCACTTTCGGAAAAGCCGATGGCTTCCTTGGTGCATCCCGCCGTATCGTCCTTGGGATAGAAGTACAGGACGTAGGGTTTTCCCTTCAGCGCTGCGCTCGATACTTCGCCGCCGCCGTCCGTGGCAAGACGGAACTTGGGAGCCTTGTCGCCGGGCTTGAGTTCCATGGGTTCTCCCTTGGGGCGATTGGGCGTTTACGCGAGGCTTAACTATAGGCCATAAGCTGATACCTGATCCGCGGGAACTGGCCAAGCTTCGGCCCGGTTTTGTCCGCAGTTTTGGGGGGTTAGAGGTGCGCATCGTTTGGCCCAGGACCCCGTAACCCACGCCGTGACCGGCACCAGACGCGAGCGGGCGAGAACCACGCTCGCCGAGGCCTGGAATGCGTCCTATGTGGGCCGTTACGTAAAGTCGCACCACATCAGCCGCACCGCTTTGGTCGGCGTCGCGCTGGGTGTTGCCGTTCTGTTCTTCGTGGTCGGTGCCGCGCTGCGCCTGCTGGTGGGGCCGATCTCGCTGGGCCCGCTTTCGGGCCAGATTTCCGACGCGCTCGCTCAGGCCCTGCCGGGCATCACCGTCAAATACGACCAGGCGGCGGTCGAATGGTCGCGCGACCAGGGCCGGGTGAATTTCGTCGTCATGGGCGCCCGCGTCTTCGACGCCAAGGGCCGCATCATCGCCCAGGCGCCGCAGATGGACATCGACCTCGCGGCTCAGCCCTTCATCCAGGGCCACATCGTGGTGACGCGCATCACGCTGGTCGGCGTCCAGCTCACCATGGTGCGCAATTTCGACGGCACGCTGCGCCTCGGCGTCGAGCACGACGACAGCCAGCGCGACATCATCAGCCGCATCACCGACGCCATCAACAAGAACAGCTCGAGCGCCTCTTCGCTGCAGAGCTTCGCGATCCGCGACGCCCGCGTCGCCTTCATGGACGAGACCACCGGCCTGTTCCTGGTCGCGCCGCGCGCCGATGTCCGCATCGCGACTTCGGGCGAGAACCTGGTCGCTTCGGTGGTCGCCGACATCGAAGTCACCGGCCATGCCGCGCACATCTCGGGCGAGCTCGCGCTGCCGCCGCGCCAGGGCCCGGTCAAGGGCCGCCTCGAAGTCAAGAACCTCGACATCGCCGCGCTCGGCCGCAACGCCAAGATGTTCCGCTTCCTTGCCAGCGTCGCGATGACCGCCGATTTCTCGTCGAATTTCGCGATCGAGGGCACCCATCTGCTCGGCGCGGATTTCACCGTCGGGGCCAGCGGCAGCGCGGTTCTGATCGGCATTCCCAAGGCGGTTCAGGTCAAGACCCTGCGTCTCGCCGGGCGTTACGACCGCGCCACGGCGCGCATTTCCCTGACCGACGCGACGCTCGATTCCAACCAGCTGCGCGCCCATGTCGTCGGCGGCATGAACCTGATCTCGGACGCTTCGGGCGCCATCACCCGGCTCGGCGTCGACCTGACCGCCGACAAGACCGCGCTCGCCATGCCCGGCACCTTCGCGCAGCCCGTCTTCGTGCCCTTGGCGGCGCTGCGCGGCAGCTATCTGCCGTCGAGCCACGACGTCCTGATCGACTCGCTGACGACCACCGGCGGCGCGCTGGTCCTGAACGCTTCGGGCCGGATCACGCTGATCGACAACAAGTCGCCGGTGCTCGAGCTCAAGGGCCGCATCGAGCCGATCGCGGTGCGCGACATCCTGCATTACTGGCCGCTCGATCTGGGCGTCGGCGCGCGCAACTGGATCGACGCCAACTTCCTCGCCGGCAGCCTTGGCCCCATCGTGTTCGAGACCCACATTCCCGCCGGCGCGCTCGATCTTCCCGTCATGCCGGACGATGCCGTGCTGATGAGCTTCCCGATCGCCAATGGCGAGCTCAACTATGTCCGCGGCTTGACCCACATGACCGCCGTCTTCGGCAGCGCCAGGCTCACCGGCAACACCTTCAGCGCCGAGGTCGTGCGCGGACGCATCGGGCCGCTGCTCATGAGCAAGGGCCACGCCGTTATTCCCGATCTCAGCCAGCCGCCGAGCCAGATCACCGCCCATCTCGACGGCTCGATGACCGACATCCTCAAGCTCACCGACATGCAGCCGCTGAACTACGCCACCCGCTTCGGCATCGATCCGGGCGCGACGGCGGGCAAGGCCTCGGTCGATCTCGATTTCCGCGTGCCGATGCGCCGCAACCTCGCGGTCGACGACATCGGCATCCACGTTAAGGCGGCGGTCGGCGGCTTCGGCATTCCGCTCAGCAAGACCGCGCGTCTCAGCGACGGCGCCGTCATCTTCGAGATCGACAACAACC
>CAYXMO010000146.1:0-7547 GCA_964465935.1 uncultured Rhizobium sp. | reverse complement strand
GAGCGACATCGAAGGCTCGAAGGCCCAGGCGAATCGGTCGCTCGCCTTGCTCGGCGGCGAAGCGATCTCCTAAGCTGCGCCACCTGACGGGGGACCCGCATGCCGCTGACGATCACCTACAAATCGCCGCCCTATCGCGACAAGGCGCTCAGCTTCGACGACACGCTGGAGGAAGTGCGCATCGGCCGCACCGAAGGCTCGGAAGTCCCGTTCCCCGAGGACATGGCGCTCGTCGGCCACGACCACTTCGCCGTCAAGCGCGAAGCCGGCGGCTATCGCTTCGTCATCAACCCGCAGCACCGCGTCTTTCTCTACGGCAAGGACGTGATCGACGGCCAGTCGCTGGCCGGGGCGCAGGAGGTGCATCTAGGAACCGTCAACGGCCCGCGCCTGCTGCTGGAAGCGACCCGCGCCGGCGGCGCCCACACCATCGCGACCGAGCCGCAGGGCAAGAGCGCCGCGCTGCCCGAGCTCGCCCGCGCCAACGCCCGCTGGACGCACCGCCTCGGCGGCGCCCTGGCGCTGGCGCTGCTGCTCGGCCTCTTCGCCTATTGGAATTTGAGCGAGGAGGCGCAACAGCCGATCTACACCAACGCCGCCTCGGGCACCGATTTCTCCGCCATCATCGCCAAGTATCAGAAATCGGTGTTCCTGGTCGACGAGGTCGACAGCGCCGGCACGTCACACAGCGGCGCCACCGCCTGGGTCGTGGCGCTGAAGGACGGGCGCAAGGGCTTCGCCACCAACGCCCATGTCGGCGGAATGCTCGCCGAATCGCGCAAGAACAATTGGCGCCTGGTGGTGCGCTCGCCCGGTGCCGGGCACCGCGAATACGCGATCACCGATGCGATCATCCATCCCGCCTATGCCGCGTTCAACGCCGTGATCGCCGATGCCGACAGGAAGGCGAACAGCGGCATGCTGCGCGCCGTCGAGCTGTCGCCGGCCTATGACGTCGCGATCCTGATCCCGGACAGCCAGGACGGCTTGCCCGATCCCTTGCCGCTGGCGCGCGACAACGTGCTTGGCACCCTGCACGCCGGCCAGCCCATCGCCTTCGTCGGCTATCCGGCGGAGAACCTGGTCAATTTCGACGCCGCGGCGCCGTCGCCGACCTCGCAGGTCGGCATCGTCACTTCGGTGCGCACCTTCTTCCTTACCGCCGAGGGCGGCCCGCCGCAGCTGATCGAGCATTCGCTGCCTTCCGCCGGCGGCGCCAGCGGCAGCCCGATCTTCGACGCCCATGGCCAGGTGATCGCGCTGCTCAGCGGCGGCAACAACATCGCCTCGAAGGACGGCCGCATCCCCAACGCCGCGCTGGTCAACTTCGCGCAGCGCGTCGACCTGCTGCGCGAGCTGATCGACGGCAGCGCCGCCGACAATCTCGACGCCAACAAGGCGATATGGGCCGACGGCGTCGCGCGCTGGGGCCGCCCGCCGCAGTCGCTCGCTGCCGTCTACGTCAAGTCGTTCGAGGACACCGAGGGCAAGCTCGCCAGCACGGCGCGCGACGGCGCCACCGGCGCCGCCGATCCCTTGTTCGACCGGCGCTCGGCCCAGTCCTACGACTTCGCGCTCGCCGACAATTTGCGCTACCTCGTCACCGCCTACACCCCGGCGAGCAAGCCGCTGCGCCTTGTGGTCTACGATGCCGCCAATCCGTCCTCGATCGTCGACACCACGGTGCATGTCGCCGACGGCCCGCTGACGGTGGTCGAGATTCCCGCCGGCCCGCCGGGCAAGGTCAAGATCGCGGTGATCTCGGAAAGCGGCGGCGGCGAGCCCGACCTGACGCCGGTGCCGTTCAAGCTCGCGATCTACTGGCCGGTGGGAAAGCCGCCGCCGGGCGCCGGCCAGGAAACCGGCGGCACCCGTCACGGCGGTGGCGGCACGCCACATCCGGCCACGCCAGGCGCACCGCCTCCGGCCACGCCGCATTCGCCTGCGCCGCCAGGTGGCGACGACGGCGGCGGCGGCGATGTCGGGCAGGGGCAGTAGCTACGCGCCGCGCATCCTTCGAGGCTCGCTGCGCTCGCACCACAGGATGACGCATTCTCCATTCTCGTCATGCTGAGGGTTCATAGCGGCCGCGTATGAACGCGAAGCGGGGCCTCGAAGCACGCACGCTGCCTACGCAGCTCCCCGCAGCATCTTGATGATGCCGGAGAAATCGACTCCCGCATGGCCCTGCGCCGCGAACAGCGCGTAGAGCTGCGCCGCCTCGGCGCCCAGCGGCGTCGCCGCGCCGGCGCCTTGCGCCGCCGCCTGCGCCAATTTGAGGTCCTTGAGCATCAGCGCCGCCGCGAAGCCGCCGGTGTAGTCGCGGTTGGAGGGCGCCGCCGGCACCGGCCCCGGCACCGGGCAATAGGTCGTCAGCGACCAGCACTGCCCCGACGCCGCCGACATGATGTCGAACAGCTTCTGATGCTCCAGCCCCAGCTTCTCGCCCAGCGCGAAGGCCTCGCAGGTCCCGATCATCGAGATCGCCAGCAGCATGTTGTTGCAGATCTTCGCCGCTTGCCCCGCCCCGGCGCCGCCGGCATGGACGATGCGCTTGCCCATCTTCTCCAGCACCGGCCTCGCCCGCGCGAACGCCTTGTCCGAGCCGCCGCACATGAAGGCGAGCGTGCCCGCTTCGGCACCGCCGACGCCGCCGGACACCGGTGCGTCGAGGAAATCGAAGCCGGCTTTTTCCGCCGCCGCATGCACGGCGCGCGCCGAGTCGATGTCGATGGTCGAGCAGTCGATCAAGAGCGCGTCCTTGCGCGCCGCGGTCAGGATGCTGGCCTCTTCGAGATAGACCGAGCGGACATGGCTGCCCGCCGGCAGCATGGTGACGACCACGTCGGCGTCCTTGACCGCGTCCAGCGCGGTGGCGGCGGATTTGCCGCCGGCATCGGTGACGTGCCTGAGCGCCGCCAGCGAGACGTCGAACGCCCGCACTTGATCCTGCGCCTTGAGCAGATTGCGCGCCATCGGCCCGCCCATATTGCCGACGCCGATGAAAGCGATGGTGGTCATAGCGGTAGCTCCTTCTCGCCCAGCGGCGCGAAACAGGCGTCGATGTCCTTGTCCGAAACCTCCGCCAGCGTCGCCGGTTGCCATTTCGGCGCACCGTCCTTGTCGATAATCGTGGCGCGCACGCCTTCGTAGAAATCGTGCCCGGCGATCACTCTGGTGACCATGCGAAACTCCATCCGCATGCATTCGTCGAACGACAGCGATTTGCCCTCGCGAATTTGCCGGAACGCCAGCTTGGTCGCGGTCGGCGATTTGGTGCGGATCGTCTTCGCCGTGTCCGCCGCCCAATCTGTGTGATCGCTATCCAGCGCCGCCAGGATCGCCTCGACCGAGACGCCCGCGAAGATGCGGTCGATCTTGTCGCGATGCTCGGGCAGGAACGTCGCCGGCACGTCCTCGTGCCGGTCGCGCAGCGCTGCGTCGGGCAAGGCGCCCCCCGCCAGCGCGTCGAGCAGCGCCTCGCGTCTGGCGGCCGGCACGAAATGCGTCGCGACGCCGGCATAGAGCGCATCGGCTGTCTTCAAGCGCGCCCCGGTGAGTCCTAAGAACAAGCCGAGTTCGCCCGCGAGGCGCGGCAGGAAGAAGCTCCCGCCGACATCGGGAAAGAGCCCGATCCCGGTCTCCGGCATCGCGAACAGCGTGCTTTCGTCGGCGATACGGTGGCTGCCATGGACCGACACGCCGACCCCGCCGCCCATCACGATGCCGCGGATCAGCGCGACATAGGGTTTGGGGTAGTGCTTGATGTACGCGTTGAGCAGATATTCGCCGCGATAGAACTCCAGCGCGTACGGCGTGCCTGCCTTGCCGGAATCATACAGCGTGCGGATGTCGCCGCCGGCGCAAAAGGCGCGCTCGCCCGAACCCTGGATGACGACGGTCTTCACCGCATCATCCGCCGCCCAGTCCTTCAAACGCGCATGCAGCGACACCGCCATGCCGTGGGTCAGCGCATTCAGCGCCTTGGGCCGGTTGAGCGTGACGAGGCCCACCGCGCCGCGCCTCTCGAACAGGATGTCGGCGTCGCCGCTCATTTCATCGTTGGGATGACGAAGCTGGCGTTTTCGCGCACCCCGCCCTTGGGCCAGCGCTGCGTCACCGTCTTGACCCGGGTCCAGAAGCGCACGCCCTCCGGCCCGTGCTGGTTGACGTCGCCGAACGCCGAGCGCTTCCAGCCGCCGAAGGTGTGATAGGCCAGCGGCACCGGGATCGGCACGTTGATGCCGACCATGCCGATCTTGACCTTGCTGGCGAATTCGCGCGCCGCGTCGCCGTCGCGGGTGAAGATCGCGACGCCGTTGCCGTATTGGTGCTTGCTGGGCAGCGCGATGGCTTGGTCGAAATCCTTCGCCCGCGCGATCTGCAGCACCGGTCCGAAGATTTCGTCCTCATAGGTCTTCATCCCCGGCGTGACGTGATCGAACAGCGAGCCACCGAGATAGTAGCCGTTCTCGTAGCCCTGGAGTTTGAAGTTGCGGCCGTCGACCAGCAGCTTGGCGCCTTCGGCGACGCCCTGGTCGATATAGGCCTTCACCTTGTCGCGATGCTGCGCCGTCACCAGCGGGCCGTAATCGGCATCGGGATCGGTCGGGATGCCGACGCGCAAGCTCTCGACGCGCGGCTTCAGCTTGCTCACCAGCGCCTCGGCCGTCTTCTCGCCCACCGGCACCGCGACCGAAATCGCCATGCAGCGCTCGCCGGCCGAGCCGTAGCCGGCGCCGATCAGCTCGTTGGTCACCTGGTCGAGGTCGGCATCGGGCATGATGATGGCATGGTTCTTGGCCCCGCCCATCGCCTGCACCCGTTTACCGTGTGCCGTGCCGGTCGAATAGACGTAATGCGCGATGGCGGAGGAGCCGACGAAGCTCACCGCCTGGATGTCGGGATCGGTCAGGATCGCGTCCACCGCTTCCTTGTCGCCGTTGACGACCTGCAGCACGCCGGCCGGCGCGCCCGCTTCCATCATCAGTTCCGCGAGCCGCATCGGCACCGACGGGTCTTTCTCACTCGGCTTGCAGATGAAGGTGTTGCCGCAGGCGATGGCGACGCCGAACATCCACATCGGGATCATCGCCGGGAAGTTGAACGGCGTGATGCCGGCGACGACGCCCAGCGCCTGGCGCATCGAATAGATGTCGATGCTGGGCCCGGCGCCTTCGGTGTACTCGCCCTTCATCAGGTGCGGGATGCCGCAGGCGAACTCGATCACTTCGAGACCGCGCTGGATGTCGCCCTTGGAATCGGCGATCACCTTGCCGTGCTCGTCCGACAGCATGCGGGCAAGCTGGTCCATGTTCTTCTCGACCAGCGCCTTGAAGGCGAACATCACGCGGGCGCGGCGCTGCGGGTTGATCGCCGACCATTCCGGGAAGACCTTGCGCGCGGTCTCCACCGCCTGGCGCATCTCGGCCTTGCTCGCGAAGGCGACGCGCGCCTGCACCTCGCCGGTCGCCGGATTGTAGATGTCGCCGAAGCGGCCCGAAGTGCCCGCCTGCTCCTTGCCGTTGACGAAATGGCCGATGCTGCGCATGGGAACTGCCGTGTGTGGGGGTCTGCGAGGCGTTGGTAACACCCCCCGAAGCCGAAAAAAAGCTTCCCATACGCCAAGCACATTTCGCGTGGCCGCGGGCGAAATAGGCGATGTAATGTTGCCTTCTTTTCCGCCCCGGAGACCGTCCATGTCGCACGCCTACGAGACCCTCTTGATCGAGAAAAAGGGCGCGGTGGACTGGGTGACGATGAACCGGCCCGAGGCGCTGAACACCCTCAACACCCGGCTGGTGGACGACCTGCTCGACTATTTCGCCAAGCTCTATTTCGACCGTTCGGTGCGCATCGTGGTGCTGCGCGGCGCCGGCAGAGCCTTCTGCGCCGGCCTCGATATCAAGGAATCGTCGCAGCGCCGCAACGTGCCCAATCCCAACGCGCCGCGCGGCGGACCCGATGCCGGACTCTACGGCCAGCGCCGCATCAGCGAGATCGTGATGCGCATGCGCCGCTGCGGCCAGCCGATCATCTCTCTGGTGCAAGGCCCCGCCTGCGGCGGCGGTTTCGCCCTGGCGCTGGCGTCCGACATCCGCATCGCAGGCGAGAGCTGCCGCATGAACGCCGCTTTCATCCGCATCGGCTTGTCGGCCTGCGATATCGGCGTCTCCTATTTCCTGCCACGGCTGGTCGGGGTCTCGGTCGCCTCCGAGCTGATGCTCACCGGCCGCTTTATCAACGCCGAGCGTGCCTTGCGCGTCGGACTTGTCTCGGAAGTCGTGCCCGACGCCGATCTCGCCAAGGCGGCGGAGCCCTTCATCGAGGAGATGATCACGACCTCGCCGCTCGGCCTGCGCCTCACGAAGGAATGCCTCAACATGAGCGTCGACGCGCCGAGCCTGGAAGCGGCGATCAACATGGAAGACCGCAACCAGATTCTCACCAGCCAGACCAGCGACGTGCGCGAAGGCATGGCGGCGTTCCTGGAAAAGCGCAAACCGAACTATACCAACACCTAACTGTCCGGCGGGTAATCGACGAGAAGGCCGGCGGTCCGCAAGTGTCGTCGGACCTCTGCAATGGCTCTTCCTGGGACAGCCCAGATCCACGAACCGGCAACGATCTCCACAATTGTTCCTCGTGCTGCATCCGCCTCTATCCAGTCGCGCAGCGGCATGCCTGCGATCTCGCGTGCCAAGTGTGACGCGGTCAGGATGTTGAGCGGGAAGACGTCGCGATGCATGCCTTCAAGATGACGGAATGGTGCAGGTCGCCCCTGGCTGGCTCCGTCAGTTCGTTCATGAAACCACCGGGTCATGCGTTTGGACTCTTCGTCGTCATATAAGGCGCTCTCGCCGAATCCTATGTCGTGCGCAAAGAGCTCCGGTCCCGCCGAGAACGCACGGCGAAATGCATATCCATAAGACGGACGACAGAAGGCGGACATTCGAAAGACTAGATCGATGAACAGCTCGCGTTCCAGCGGACGGCGCCCCGCGCGATAGATGAAATGAAGTGTGCGCTTTCGGCGGTGGACGTAGTATCCGGCTGAGACGAGCGCTTCAAGGTGACGATACTCCGGATCAACGGGGCGGCCGCGGAGCGAAACGGATCGAAAGCTCTCGCCGGAACGCAACCGCTGTTCCAGCGCTTTGGGCCTCGGGCTTCGTGCTAAACCGTTGGATTGCATCACTTGCCCCGCGACCGCCTTCTCTCCGACCTCGGAAAAGAAATGTGTCGCAAGATCAAACCATCGTACTGGGTCTAGCTCGCCTGACCAATCAAACAGTACAAGGCAATTGGCGGTTTCGATTTCAACCATGCGAGGTCCGTGCCGCGTGATTGCCGCAGTGTCAATGCGTTTTGCGCCTAGGCGATGAGCAGTTCTTCGCTCAAGATCATTGAAAATGGCGGGAGAAATACCATGGACATTTCATTGAAGGGCCGCGTCGCCCTCGTCACCGGCGGCAGCCGCGGCATCGGCAAGGCCATCGCGCTCAGCTTCGCCGAAGCCGGCGCCGACGTCGCGATCAACTACCGCC
>CAYXMO010000145.1:0-7558 GCA_964465935.1 uncultured Rhizobium sp. | reverse complement strand
AAACTATCGACAATGTGGGCAGTGTCGGGTTCTACAATTCGCTGGCCTACAATCCCGCCCGGCAGGCGCCGATCTCCGACCCTGAGGAACCCAATCATCGCCTCCAATTTTCGCAGCGATCGGGCCACCATGAGAATCTCCAGATGGGATACGCGGGTGCGGGGGCGGCATTGCTGGGGCAGGTCGTGCGCTGGACGCCGTCAGGGGCGATCCCCCTGACCGAGGATTTCGCCGCCGCACTGCATGCCGGCCCGGCGCGCGGGCGGCCGCGCACCGAATATGTCGGCGACCTGCCGGCCGAAGACGGCGAGGATGCGCTGCGCCTGTTCTCGCTCAAACGCTGATTAAACCGCCATTTCTTCCAGGCGCTGAGGCGCGACGATGAACAGCCCGTCGGCTTCGCGGCGCAGGATGCCGCGCCGCTCCAGCGCGCTGATCGTGCGCGACACCGTCTCGCGCGTCGAATAGACCCGCGTCGCCAGGCTCGACAGCACCGGCATCGGCCGGATGTGCCGTCCGTCGCCCAGCCGGGCGAGGCGCAGGAGCTCGGCATGGACGCGGCCCGCCGCCGACAGCGTCGTGCTCTCCACGATCCGCAGCGACGAGGCGCGCAGCTGCTTGAGCAGCGTGCGCGACACCATCAGCCCGACGCAGCCATAGGCCTCGATCAGCGCCAGGAAGTCGGAGGCCCGGAACACCGAGGCGCGGACGTCCTCGACCGCGATGACGTCGGCTTCCTCGGGCGCCGCCTCGCCCAGCGCCAGCGCGCCGAAGAAGTCGCCGCGGCCGTAGTCGTGCAGCATCACGACCTGGCCTTCGCTGCCATAGGTCAAGGCGTGCGCCCGGCCGAAGACCACAAGATAGGTCGCCTCCGCCCGGTCGCCCTGTTTGAGGATGATGGCGGCGGCGCGGTAGCGGCGGTCGGCGGCGCGCCGCCCGATGCTGGCCGCGACGTCGGCGGGGCAGGCGAAAATCTCCTGAAAGAAAGACAGCAAGTCGCTGTCGGAAGACGGCCGCGCGGCCATGAATGTCTCTGCCCCAGTCGAACCAAATATTGGGTGCGGCTGGCACAATAAACAAGAGCACAAGTCTTCCGCCCGGCCCGGCCGGGGCGGTACGTCAGCGGTGGCCGCTGCCGGCGGCGGCGAAGGCGCTGGCCCGCGCTCCGGCGACGAAGCCTTGCGTCGCGGCGAAGAAGCTGCTGCCCGACGCGGTGGCGCCGTACGAATAGCCTTGCACGTAATAGGCGGCACCGGCGTTGTAGCCGACGCCGCCGCTGAAATCGGCGGTGTTCAGCCGTCCGTTGAGCACGAGCGGCGGGCGCGCATCGCGTCCATGCCGCTCGCCGGCCTGCGCCGAAAGAGGCAGGGCGATCGCCATCGCCCAGATCAGGATTCGCGCCTTCTGCGCCATCGGTCCGTCCTTCTGTCGTCCCGGGGCCAAGTCTAGTGCGGCGGCGGGCCCTTGCAAAATCCTGCCCGCCTTGTCGAATGGGCGCGGGAGGATGGCATGAAAAACTTGGCTAACGGGATCGTCGCGGCGGCGCTTCTGGCCGCGCTGCCGGCACAGGCGGGCAATTATTTTCCGCCCAAGGGCGGCTGGGCGACGCATGCGCCGCAGGACGAGGGCCTGGATCCCGCCAAGCTGCAGGCCGCCATCGATTTCGCGATCGCCAGCGAGACGCGCTTTCCGCCCGGCGCCACGCTGGAAGCTTCGCGCGATCTGCGCCTCGTCATCCCGCTGCAATTCGCCGGGCCGTATTCCGATCCGCTCGGGCCGCTCAAGCCGCATGCGCCGGCCAACGGCCTGATCATCCGCCACGGCTATGTCGTTGCCGAGTGGGGTGACACCAACGCCGTCGACATGACCCATTCGGTGACCAAGACGTTCCTCTCGGCGCTCGCCGGCGTCGCCTTCGACCGGCATATGATCCGCGACGTGAACGACCGCGTGATCGACTATGTCCGCCCGACGCCCGACTTCCTGCTCGAACACAACCGGCCCATCACCTGGGACCAGATGCTGCGCCAGACCTCGGGCTGGATCGGCACGATGTGGGGCAAGCCGTGGTGGGCGGACCGGCCGGGCAAGAATCCATGGGACGAGCTCGCCGGCGGGCCGCCGCCGGTCGGCAAGGAATGGAAGTATTCCGACGTGCGCGTCAATGCGCTGTCGCTGGCGCTGACGCATTTGTGGAAGCGGCCGCTGCCCGACGTGCTGCGCCAGACGGTGATGAACCCGATCGGCGCCTCGGACGGCTGGTACTGGGAAGGCTATCGCAATTCCTGGGTGACGATCGGCGGCAAACGCATCCATGCGGTGCCGGGCGGCGGCCATTGGGGCGGCGGGATGTTCATCTCCGCGCGCGACCTGGCGCGCATGGGATTGCTGGGACTGAACAACGGAAGCTGGAACGGTCATCGGGTTCTCTCCGAAAAGTGGATCGCGCTGTCGCGCACGCCGAGCGGGCCCAATCCCGGCTATGGCTACATGAACTGGTTCCTGAACACGGACAGAAAATTGTTCCCAGCAGCGCGCGAGGATGCGGTGGCGTTCATCGGCAACGGCGACAACATCGTCTTCATCGACACCGAGCACGACATCGTCGCGGTGGTGCGCTGGATCGACGACGCGCAGAAGGCCGAGTTCGTGGCGCGGCTCGAAGCCGCGGTCCGCGATTAGATGCACCTGTGGGGATATGGCTGAATTGGGGTTTCGACCGACTCGGTTCAAGGGGGCGGCGAAAATTTTTCCATTGCAAGTCTATCCACGCGCGCCGCCGCGAAACGCCGCGCAGAGCGCGGCGATTTCGCCGATGACGCGTGGATCACCGTGTCGATGCAGCGCAGCGAACGATATTTTCTTGCCGCGCGAAAATATTTTCGCGGGCTCAATCGATCCGCAGCGTGACGATCTGGAACGGCCGCAGGGTCAGTGCGACGCCATTCGTTTCGACGCTCAGCGCTTCGCCGTCGTCCTCCAGCGTATTGCTCATGCGCACGGCGCGCACCGGCACGCCGAAAATCAGGAGCGCGCGCACGGCGCTGCCCTGGCTCTCGTAGAGCCGCACCACCCAGCCCTTGCCGTCTTCCGCCGGCTTGATGGTGTCGATGACGACGGCCTTTGTGTCCGTGGTCACAAGCGGTTTTGCCGGCGCCGCGTGCGGCGCGCCCTTGGACCAAAGTATGGGCCGGTTGAAGCGCAGCGCTTGCGCGACC
This sequence comes from uncultured Rhizobium sp., assembly GCA_964465935.1. GTDB lineage: Bacteria > Pseudomonadota > Alphaproteobacteria > Micropepsales > Micropepsaceae > Rhizomicrobium. The sequence goes on along the minus strand of CAYXMO010000145.1, from coordinate 4,340 downwards.
GTGCCCGCTTCCCGCCAATCGCCTTCGTGCGGATAGAGCGCATAGCGCAGACGGTGCACCCCCAGATCGCCGTCCGGATCGGGCGACATCGTGCCGCGCAGCAGGCTGAGCGACAGGACGTTCTCGAAGGTCGCGTAGCCGTAGCGCGCGTCGCTCAGGAGCGAGACGCCGAAGGCGGGCTCTGACAGGTCGGCCCAGCGATGCCCCGGCACTTCGTATTGCGCCAGGTCGGCGTCGGTGCTGGCGTGGGTCGGGCGCTCGACCGCGCCGCACATCGTCTCATAGGTCGCGCGCGGCGCCTTGACCGCGACGGGAAACACGGCTTTCAGCAGCGCGCGGCGCTCCCGCCAGTCGATTTCGGTATCGAATTCGATGCGCTGCGACCCCGCGTCCAGCCGCACGGTCTGTGTCATCCGGCTCGACTTGCCGAGCTTGTGCTCGAACCTGACCTCGGCGCGCAGCGGCCCGCGCGAAACGATCTCATAACGCTCCGCGCCTTGCGCCTCGCGCCCCGTCTCCAGCGCGAAGGGATCGATGTCCCAGGCTTCATATTCGGTCGGGCGGTCGTCGAACAGCACGAAACGGTTGGCCGCGCCGGCCAGCGCTTCGCGGCCATAGGTTTTGTGGGTCAGCGAAAGCACGGCGCCGCCGGGCGACAGCCGGACGATCATCCAGCCATTCTCCAACAGAATGCCGCCGGGGCCGTCTTCGACCCGCACCTTGTCTCGCATCTCCCAGATTTGTCCGGCCGCGAACGGCTCCGCCAAGACCAATTGCAGGTCCCCTCCCGGCGCCATGACGACTTCGGCGCGCTGAAATCCGATCGTGTTCACCGGTGTCGGCGCTGCACCCTGTCCCCGATCGTCGAGCAGGTGTTGTGTCAGCGCCGCCACCGTGTCCGCCAGCTCGCTCAGCTCGCGCCTGGTGCGGACATAGACATCGCCGATGCTGCTGCCCGGCAAGATGTCGTGGAACTGGTTGGTGAGCAGCACGCGCCACAAGGCTTCGATCTCGCCGCGCGACGGTGTGGGCAGGCCGGCCAGCATGCTCGCGGTGCAGAGATATTCCAGGTCCTGCAGGCGCCCCTCGATCAGGCGGTTGAGGCGCTTGACCTCGGCCTGGCTGGTATAGGTGCCGCGGTGATATTCGAAATAGAGCTCGCCTTCGACGGTCGCGAAATTGTGCGCGTCGCGCTCCAGCCGGTCGTAGAAGGCGTTGGGATCGCGCGTCTCGCTGCGCGGCACGCCGAGCAGGTCGCGTGTGCGCGCCAGCTGCTCGATCATCACCGCGTCCGGTCCGCCGCCGCCGTCGCCATAGCCGAACAGGTAGAGCGCCTCCGCCGTGCGGTCGGCGTCTTTGTAGTTTGCGGCGTGGTAGCGCAGCTCCTCCACTGTGCACATGCCGTTATAGGTGTCGGCCGGCGGGAAATGCGTCAGCACTTCGCTGCCGTCGAGGCCGCGCCAGAAAAAGCTGTGATGCGGCGGCGCGGTGAAGCGGTTCCACGACAGCTTCTGGGTCAGGAAGCGGTCCATGCCCGCTTCGCGCATCAGCTGCGGCAATTGTCCGGCATAGCCGAAGACGTCGGGGTTCCAGAAGATGCGCGACCGCGCGCCGAAGGTCTTCTCGAAATAGCGCTGGCCGTAGAGGAACTGCCGCGCCATCGACTCGCCGCTCGGCAGGTTGCAGTCGGGCTCGACCCAGCTGCCGCCGATCGGGATCCATTGCCCGTTCGCGACCTTGGCCTTGATGCGTTCGAAGAGTGCGGGATTGTCTTCCTCGATCATCACATATTGCGCCGCCTGGCTGCAGGCGAATTTGAACTGCGGATATTCGTCCATCAGCGCCAGCACGTTGGCGAAGCTGCGCTGGCATTTGCGCCGCGTCTCCTCGATCGGCCACAGCCAGGCGGTATCGATATGGGCGTGGCCGATGGCGGAGAGCTCGTGCGTCACCGCGCCGTTGGTGACGCGGAGCAGCCTGGCCAGGATGGCGCGGCCTTTCGGCCAGGTCGCGGCGTCCTCGGGATCGATGACATTCACCGCTTCGTTGAGCTCGTGCAGCAGCTTGCCAGCCCACGTGGTATCGAGCGCCGGGCGCACGATCTTGGGCGCGACGCCGCCGGTCGAGCGCGGCGTCTGCGGCGGCTCGCGGTCGGCTTCGAGCTGGCGCAGCACGTCGAAATCGTGGAACAGCGACCATGCGTCCGGATCGAAGCGGCGCAGCTCGCAGGCGTCGAGCACATAAGGCTCCTTGGCGGGATGGCCGCCTTCCGCGGCGCCGAAGGCGCGATTGCAGGCGATCTCCATATATAAGGTGACGGTCTCGCCGCCTTGTGCCGCCGGCGTCAGCCGCGCCGTGTTGCGGCCGATGTTGAGGCCCTGCGCCGCGCGGCCCTCCAGCCACAGCATCGCCTCCGAGCGCGAGTCCCAGTAGAGATCGACGCGCGCGCCGCGCCATTCCGCCGGAATGCGCACCGTCACCCGCGCCCAATAGGTCGACCACAACGGCCCGAGCGCTTCGCCCAGGGCGGCGTCGCGATAGGCGAGCTTGGTGGCATCGGCATATGTAATGCGATCCGTCGGCCCGGCGAGTTCGATGCGCTCGACCTTGGCGCGCGCGGAATAGATCGCGCTTTTCAGCCGCCGCGCGAACTGCTTGAGCCGCGTGCGGGTGTAGCCGGCATAGCGCCCGCGCAAGCGCTGGAATTCGCCGCGGTCCGATGCAGAGGTCATGGCGCACTGTGCCGGTTGACAGGGCGCCAGCGCAAACCCTTTGATCGCCCGCGATGAGCGCACCGACCGCAACGCTGCAAGCCGCGCTGGCGCATACCGTGCGCCTGCTGGAGAGCGATCCGGCGCTGGCGGCGCGGCAGGCGCGCGAAATCCTCGCCGCGGTGCCGGGCCATCCCCTGGCGCGGCTCTATCTGGGCGCGGCGCAGCGCCGGCTGGGCGATCTTGCCGCCGCGCGCGCGACGCTCGAAGCGCTGGCGGGCGAGCAGGCCAAGGCGCCGGCGGCCTGGCTCGAACTGGGGCTGGTGCGCGCGGCGCAAGGCGAGAGTGGCGACGCGGCCCAGGCGCTGCGCCACGCCACCCATCTCAATCCCGATCTCGGCGAGGCCTGGGCGGCGCTGGCCGAGCAGTACCGCCTGCTGGAAGACGACGAAGCCGCCGGCAAGGCGGCGGCGCAGCAGATCCGCATCGCGGCGAAAGACCCGGTGCTGCTCGAAGCGGCGAAGGCGCTGATCGACAACAAGCTGGCGGTCGCCGAGCGGCTGCTGCGCGATTTCCTGAAAACCCATCCCACCGACATCGCCGCCATCCGCATGCTCGCCGAGATCGGAGCACGGCTCGGACGTTATGGCGACGCCGAGACCTTGCTGGCGCGCTGTCTCGAACTGGCGCCGAGCTTCACGGTGGCCCGGCACAACTACGCCATCGTGCTGCACCGGCAGAACAAGTCGCAGGAAGCGATTGCTGAGGCCGACAAGCTGATCGCGCAAGACGCGCGCAATCCCGCCTATCGCGCGCTGAAAGGCGCGGCGCTGGGCCAGATCGGCGAGTACGCCGCCGCCATCGCAGCGTACGAAGACGTGCTCAAGGCGTATCCCAACCAGCCCAAGGCGTGGATGAGCTACGGCCATGCGCTCAAGGCCGTTGGACGCAGCGCCGACTCCATCGCCGCTTATCGCCGCTCCATCGCGCTCAGTCCGGCGCTCGGCGAGGCGTGGTGGAGTCTGGCGAATCTGAAGACCTTCCGCTTCGAGCCGCGCCACATCGACAGCATGCGCGCCGCGCTGGCCCGCGGCGACCTGGCGGGCGAGGACCGCTATCACCTCGAATTCGCGCTCGGCAAGGCGCTGGAGGACGCGGCGCGCTACGAAGACGCCTTCGCACACTACGCCGCCGGCAATGCGCTGCGCCGCACCTCGGTGGTCTATGACGCGGACGAAACCAGCGATCACGTCCGCCGCTCCAAAGATGTGTTCACCCCCGAATTCTTCGCGGCGCGGGCCGGGCAAGGCCATCCGGCGCCCGATCCGATCTTCATCGTCGGCCTGCCGCGCGCCGGCTCGACCCTGCTCGAACAAATCCTCGCGACCCACAGCCAGGTCGAAGGCACGATGGAGCTGCCCGACATCATCGCCATCGCGCGCCGCCTCTCGGGCCGCAAGGCGCGCAGCCAAGCGTCGAACTATCCCGAATTGCTGCGCGATCTGAGCGCGGACGACCTTCACGCGCTCGGCGCCGAGTACCTCGAACGCACCCGCGTGCAGCGCAAGCTCGGGCGGCCGTTCTTCATCGACAAGATGCCGAACAATTTCGCCCATGCCGGGCTGATCC
>CAYXMO010000144.1:1386-7695 GCA_964465935.1 uncultured Rhizobium sp. | reverse complement strand
TCCGCGACGTCGCCGCCATCGCCCGCGCCGACGGCGTTGCGACTGCGGCGCCGGTGCTGATCGAAGCCGACGCCGCGCCGAATCCGGGCGGCTGGCCGCGCGGCGGCCAAACCGTCGTGACCTTCCGCAACGAACATCTGCAATACGCGATCACCTGGTTTCTGATGGCGGCGGCGCTCCTGGGCGTGTATCTGGCCTATCATGTGTCGCGTGGCCGCTTGGGCTTGAAGTCGTGAGACGAAATTCCCATGTCTGCCTCTCTACCGAAATGGCTAGGTGAAATCGGAGGGGAGGGGTCCCCCTTCGTGTTCTGAAAAACAATTATATTGCTAAATCTGGCTAAGAGGCTGATTTGACTGGATTTCCGTTTTTTGTGAGCACAAGGGGGGAGGCCCCCAAGGCCGGTTTCGCCGACATCCTGCTCGCCGGCCTCGCCCCCGATGGCGGCCTCTATCTCCCCGAAGTTTGGCCGCAGATCGGCGCCGCCGACCAGGCCGCCTTAGCCGGTACGTCCTACATAGAGACCGCGCGCCAGATTCTCTCGCTGTTTGCCGGCGGCTCCTTCGCGCCGGACGAGATCACCGACGACGTCTACGCCGCCTATGGCAGTTTCGAAGACGAACGCATCGCGCCGCTGGCCGAGATCGGCCCCGACCTCTACCTGCTCGAGCTCTTCCACGGCCCGACGCTCGCCTTCAAGGACGTCGCGCTCCAGGTGCTCGGCCGCATGTTCGCCCGGGCGCTGGCCAAGCGCGGCGGCCGCGCCACCGTCGTCGCCGCGACCAGCGGCGACACCGGCTCCGCCGCCATCGCCGCGCTCGGCGGCCTCGCCAACATCGACGTCTTCGTGCTCCACCCCAAAGGACGCGTCAGCGACGTGCAGCGCCGTCAGATGACGGCCAGCCCCCACGACAACGTCCACAACATCGCGCTCGAAGGCACTTTCGACGACTGCCAGGCCATCGTGAAGGCGCTGTTTGCGGATGTCGATTTCGCCCATGCAGTGAACATGACCGCGGTCAACTCGATCAACTTCGCGCGCATCGCGGCGCAATGCGTCTACTACTTCACCGCCACGGCGCAGCTTGGGCGCGCCGCCACCTTCGTCGTCCCCACCGGCAATTTCGGCGACGTCTTCGCCGGCGAAGCGGCGATGCGCATGGGCTTGCCCATCGAGCAACTCGTCGTCGCCACCAACGCCAACGACATTATGGCGCGTGTGCTGGACACCGGCGTCTACGAACCGGGCCCAGTGCATCCCAGCCTCAGCCCCTCGATGGACATCCAGGTCGCGAGCAATTTCGAGCGCGCCCTGTTCGAAGCTTCGAACCGCGACAGCGATTGGCTGCGCGGCGCGATGGAAGACTTCGCCCGCGACAAGCGCCTTGCGCTGCCGCCCGCCGTCCTCGCGCGTTTGCGCGCCCGCTACGTCGCGGCGCGCTGCGACGATGCCCAGACGCTCGAAACCATCGCCAAGGCCCACGCCCAGACCGACCGCCTGATCGACCCGCATACCGCGGTCGCGCTGCATGCCGCCTACAAGCTGAACCGCACGCCAGGCGCCCCCGTCGTCGTCCTCTCCACCGCCCACCCCGCCAAGTTCCCCGACGCCGTCGCCAGGGCCGCCGGCGCCCCGCCCCCGCTCCCGCCGCGCCTCAAAGACCTGTTCAAAGGCCGCGAAAGAATGACCGTCCTGGCCAACAACAAGGACTTGGTGCGGGCCCATATCGAGGCTAAGCTCGGCCAGCATGTCCCCTGAAATCACAAGACTTTCCAACGGCTTGACCGTTATCTCCGACCCCATGCCGCAGCTCGAAAGCGCCATGCTGGGGGTGTGGGTGAACGCCGGCACGCGCAACGAGACGCAAGACCTGATGGGCGTCAGCCACATGCTCGAGCACATGGCGTTCAAGGGCACCGACACCCGCAGCGCCCGCGACCTCGCCGAACAGATCGAAGCCGTCGGCGGCTATCTCAACGCCTATACCAGCCGCGAACAGACCGCGTTCCACGCCCGCGTGCTCAAAGCCGACGTGCCGCTCGGCATCGACCTGCTCGCCGATATCCTCACGCATCCCACCTTCGAGCAGAGCGAGCTCGAACGCGAACGCCATGTCGTCTTGCAGGAGATCGGCCAGGCCGCCGACACGCCCGACGACATCGTGTTCGACCATCTACAGTCGGTGTCCTATCCCGATCAGCCGATGGGCTGGCCGATCCTCGGCCTGGTCGAAACCGTCAGCGCCTTCACCCAGGAGCACCTGCGCACCTATATGGGCGCCAACTATCGCGCCGGCGACATGACTTTCGTCGCCTCCGGCGCGGTGTCGCACGACGCCATCGTCGCGCTGGTGTCGGAGAAATTCGCCGGTCTCAAATCCGGCCCCGCGCCGGCGCCGCCCGCCGCCCGCTATGTCGGCGGCGACAAGCGCTTCGAGGAGGACCTCGAGCAAGCCCACATTGCCTACGCACTGCCCGGCATCTCTAGCAGCGAACCCGACTTCTACGTCGCCCAGGTCTATGTCACCGCCCTCGGCGGCGGCATGTCCTCGCGGCTGTTCCAGGAAGCGCGCGAGAAGCGCGGCCTGTGCTACGCGATCTCCGCCTTCGCGCAGTCGTCGAAGGACAGCGGCACCATCGGCATCTACACCGGCACCGGCGAAGCAGAAGCCGCCGAGATCTCCGCCGTCATCGCCGGCGAGATGGAGAACCTCGCCGCCACCGCCACCGACGCCGAAATCGCCCGCGCCAAGGCGCAGATGAAGTCGAGCCTGCTGATGGGCCTCGAACGCCCCGGCCAGCGCGCCGAGCAGATCGCCGGCCAGATGTTCGCCTATGGCCGCGTCGTGCCGATCGACGAACTCACGGCGAAGCTCGAAGCCGTCGATGCCGCCGCCGTCCGCCGCTTCGCGGCGCGCGTGATGGAAACCGGCCGGCCCGCCATGGCGGCCGTCGGTCCCATCGGCAAGCTCGAATCCCACGCCGCCTTCGCCCGCCGCTTCGGCGCGACGCGTAACTTGCGGGCTGCTGAGTAATGAACACCGGCCCCATGGCATTCATGCGGGGCCTCACCTTTCCGGGCGGGCAGCAGCCCGTCATCAAGGCCGGCGCCGTCTATCTGCGCTATCCGCGCATGGCCGATTTTCCCGCCTGGGCGCGGCTGCGCGGCGAGAGCCGCGCCTTTCTCGAACCCTGGGAACCCGTCTGGGCGACCGACGAGCTGACCAAGGGCGCCTTCCGCCGCCGCATCAAGCGCTATCAGAAAGAGGCGCGCCTCGACTCCGCCTACGCCTTCTTCGTCTTCCGCTACGAGGACGACGCACTGATGGGCGGCTGCACCCTGTCGAACGTCCGCCGCGGCGTGACGCAATGCTGCGCCCTGGGCTACTGGATCGGCGAGCGCTTCGCGCGCCAAGGCTACATGTACGACGCGGTGCGCGCCCTGGTGCCGTTCATCTTCACCACGCTCGGCCTGCACCGGATCGAGGCCGCTTGCCTTCCCTCCAACGAGCCGTCGCGCAACCTGCTGACCAAGGCCGGTTTCCGCCAGGAGGGCATCGCGCTGCGCTATCTACAGATCAACGGCGAATGGCGCGACCACGTCCTCTTCGCCATGCTCGCCGACGAGGCAAAGGTCGCGTGACGCCGCCCGCGGGCCGTGACAATAAAGCAGCGATGAAACGATTCGCCTTCGCCGCGGCTCTCGCCGCCAGCGTGTTCGCCGCGTTCGCGGCCATCGCGGCTGCGCCGCCGCCGGCGAACGCGGTCGATTTCGCCAGCCCCGATGGCGTCGTCCAGATCGTCGAGGGCCTGCAGTCCTATCACGCCCCCGGCGGCAAGCCGGAAGCCGACGGCTCGGGCTGGTACCTGATCACCGCGACCAATTCGGCGATCCGCCCTGCCGCCCGCGTCCTCGTCGCCGACCAGCCGCAGAGCGTCAGCTTCCGCATCTTGCCGCGCTCGACTCGCCCGGCGATCCTCGGCGTCGCCAGTTCCGATCCGCTGGTCGCCATCGCCAGGATGAGCGCCTATGGCCGCAAGGCCTTCCGCGTCATCGTGCCGCCCGCGACCTCGGTCGCCATCGCGGTGCGCATCGCCAACGCCGCCGAGCCGCCGTCGCTGCTCGCCTGGACCGAGCCGGCGCTCGCGGCCCACAACCGCCAGCTCGCGATCTTCACCACCGCGGTGTGGGCGGTGATCGGCGCCGCCGCGCTGCTCGCCGCCGGCCTCGCGGTCACGCTCGGACATGCGCCGGCGCGCTGGGCCGCGATCGCGCTGACCCTGATCCTGTTCGAGCGGCTGTCCGAGACCGGCCTGTTCGACGGCAGCCTCGCCACCGCGGTCGGCGGCCCTTACGGCTTGATGGCGATGTTCGCAGGCCTGTCGCTGGTCGCCGGCGCCATGCTGGCCGACGCCATCGTGCCGCTGCACGATGTCTGGCCGGCCCGCCGGCTGCGCGCCGTCCGCTTCACGCTCTATGCCATCGGCATCCTCTCGCTGCTCGCCTATTTCGGCGTCCCCGCCGCCACCGTCCTGGTCGACACCGTGGTCGTGATCGGCTCCGCCGCCGTCGCCGCCTATCTGGTCTATCGCGGCCGTCTCGGCGCCCAGGCGGCGCGCGTCGCCGCGCCCGCCGCCATGGTCTTCGCGCTCGTCGCCTTCGCCTCGGCGCTCGCGACCATGAACAACAGCGGCGAGTCCTGGGCGACCTCCGCCGCCGGCGGTTTCGCCGCCGCCGGTGCCTTGCTGCTGGCGCTCGCGGTCGCGGCCGGCGAGGGCATCGCGGTCCTGCCGTTCCAGTCCGTCGCCGTCGTGCCCGACATGCCGCCGATCCTGGAGAACGACCGCGCCGCGCCGCCGCCGCCCAGCCCGCTGACCGCCGCCGCGCTGCAGGCCATCGCCGCCTCGCACCAGGGCGTCTTCGATCTCGATTTCGAAGCCGATCTCCTGAAGCTGTCGCGCGACGCCGCCGCCCTGATCGGCCTGCCCGAAAGCGGCTCGCGCATCCATCATCACGACTGGGTCGCGCGCATCCATCCCGAGGATCGCGACGTCTATTCTTCCGCCCTCGACGATTACCGCAGCCATCCCGGCCTCGCCTTCCGCGTCGAGTTCCGCGTCCACAGCGAGGCCGGCCGCTATCCCTGGTTCGAATTGCGCGCCACCATGCTCGGCGACCGCGCCCCCGCCTCGCGCTGCCTCGGACTGATGGCCGACGTCACGACGCGCAAGGAGAGCGAGAGCGAGCTGCTGGAACGCACCCTGCGCGATCCCTTGACGGGCCTGGGCAACCGCGTCGCGCTGATGGAGGAGCTGGACCAGCTCGGCGCCCGCTTCGCCGCCGCCACCTTCGCGCTGCTCGACATCGACCGCTTCAAGTCCATCCATGCCAGCCTCGGCGACAGCGGCGGCGACGCGCTGCTCGGCCAGGTGTCGGAGCGCCTGGTCAAGCGCTTCAAGGGCGCCGCTGAAATTTTCCGCGTCGGCGGCGACGCCTTCGCGGTGCTGTTCAGCGCCGGCGGCGGCGAGCCGCAGGCGCTCGGCAGCCAGCTCCTGGAGACCTGCGCTGCGCCTTATGCGCTCAGCGGCCGCAACGTCTTCGCGCCGGCCAGCGTCGGCGTTGCCGCCGGCGGCGGCGCCCGCGATCCGCTCGACCTGCTCAAGAACGCCGAGCTGGCGCTGCTCCAGGCCAAGCGCCTCGGCGGCGCCTGCGCCCGGGTCTATTCGCGCGATCTGGAACAGCTCGCGCCCGGCGACGCCGTCGCGCTCGAGACCGACCTGCGCCGCGCCGTCGACGACCGCCAGCTCGACCTTTACTACCAGCCCATCGTCCGCCTCGCCGATGCCAGCGTCGCCGGCTTCGAGGCCTTGCTGCGCTGGAACCATCCCGCCAAGGGACTGGTCTCGCCGTCGGACTTCATCGCCCATTCGGAGGAGACCGGCACCATCGTCGCGCTCGGCCGCTTCGCGCTGGAGCGCGCTGCCCACGATGTCGCGCAATGGCAGAAATTCTTCCCGCTCGATCCGCCGCTCTTCGTCAGCGTCAACGTCTCGCGCCGCCAGCTGCGCGACGAGGATTTCGGCATCTTCCTAGGGGGATTGCTGCACAGCGAAGCCGTCGTTCCCGGCACGCTGCGGCTCGAAGTCACCGAAAGCACGCTGGCGGCGAACCAGGACGTCCAGGCCGCGGTCGAGCGCGCCAAGGCGCTGGGCGCCGGCATCTCGATCGACGATTTCGGCACCGGCGTCTCCAGCCTCAGCCAGCTCAAATCGCTGCCCTTCGACACCATCAAGATCGACCAGAGTTTC
>CAYXMO010000144.1:0-1286 GCA_964465935.1 uncultured Rhizobium sp. | reverse complement strand
GCGATCGCCTTGACCATGTCGACCGTCGGCGTCAGCGCGATCTCGGCGGTGACCGCAATCGTCGATTGGCGGTTGGCGCGCTCGTTGGCGTGCAGGACGTAGCCGCGGCCGGTCTCGACCGGTCCGCCGAACAGCACCGGATTGCGCGGGCAGGCGTCGGTGACTTCGATGTCCATCTTGGTCATCAAATCGCGGAAGGGCAGCGCCGGGATGGGCTTGTTGACGATCAGCCCCAACGCCCCTTCCGCTGTGTGCGAGCACATCAGGATGACGCTGCGCTCGAAGCGCGGATCGGGCATGCCGGGCATGGCGATGAGCAGCTTTCCGTGCAGAAAGCCCTGCTCCGCCTGGGGTTGCTCGCCGAAATTCATGGCCCAAGGCTACAGCCAAAGTGGCGTCTTTGCGAACCTTCCGCTAAAACCGTCGCGGCTAGCCAACTCTTTCAAGGAGAATTCCATGACCGTTCACGCCGGCGACAAGGTTCCTTCCGCCACCCTGATGGAGATGCAGGAGGGCGGGCCCAAGCCGGTGAAGACCGACGATCTGTTTGCCGGCAAGAAGGTCGTGGTCTTCGCGCTGCCCGGCGCCTTCACGCCGACCTGCTCGGCCAAGCACGTTCCCGGCTTCGTGCAGAACTTCGACGCGCTGAAAGCCAAGGGCATCGACGAGATCGCCTGCGTCAGCGTCAACGACGCCTTCGTGATGGGCGCCTGGGGCAAGGACCAGAAGTCCGACGGCAAGGTCCGCATGCTGGCCGACGGCAATGGCGACTTTACCAAGGCGATGGGTCTTGAGCTCGACGGCAGCCGCTTCGGCATGGGCAAGCGCAGCCAGCGCTACGCCATGGTGGTCGACAACGGCGTGATCAAGGAGCTCAACGTCGAAGAGCCCGGCGCCTTCTCGGTGTCGAGCGCCGAGCATGTGCTGAAGCAGCTGTGATTTTACCTCTCCCGCTTGCGGGAGAGGTCGAAATCGCAGAGCGATTTCGGGTGAGGGCACAGCGCGATGCTGACTTCCCCTCACCCGTCTCGCTTCGCTCGCCGACCTCTCCCGCAAGCGGGAGAGGTTGTCCCTTACGGTATCGCCCCCCGCGCCAGCGCATCCGCACGCTCATTCTCCACGTGCCCGTCATGCCCGCGCACCCAGCGCCACGTCACCTGATGCCGCGCCGCTTCGGCCTCCAGCAGCCGCCATAGATCGTCGTTCTTCACCGGCTTCTTGTCGGCGGTCTTCCAGCCGTTCTTCTTCCAGTTCTTGATCCATTTGGTCGCGCCGTCGAGCACGTA
>CAYXMO010000143.1:1450-7723 GCA_964465935.1 uncultured Rhizobium sp. | reverse complement strand
TCGGCGACGACGTCGCCCATGCCGACGCTGCGCGAATTGCCGCGCGCATAGGGGATGATGCAGAAGGTGCAGCGGTGATCGCAGCCGTTCTGGACCTGCAGGAAGGCGCGGGTGTGACCTTCGAAGCTGTCGACCATCTGGCCGGCGGTCTCGTGGACGCTCATGATGTCGTTGACCCGCACCCGTTCGCCGAAATCCGTATAGGACTGGCTGGCAAGCTTCTCGGCATTGCCCAGCACCAGATCGACCTCGGCCATCGCGGCATACAGATCTGGCTGGGTCTGCGCCGCGCAACCGGTGACGACAATCTTGGCGTCGGGCCGTTCGCGCTTGAGCTTGCGGATGGTCTGGCGCGACTGGCGCACGGCTTCCGCCGTCACGGCGCAGGTGTTGACGATCACGGCGTTCGACAGCCCCGCCTCGCCGGCGCGGGCGCGGATCGCCTCGCTTTCATAGGCGTTGAGACGGCAGCCGAAGGTGACGAGCTCGATACTCACCGCGGCAGCGCCTCGAGATCGACCTCGCCCTTGAAGGCCAGCGTCGCCGGTCCGGTCATCAGGATATGGTCGTCGCCTTCGCGCACTTCCATGTGCAGCGAGCCGCCGTCGAGCACGACTTCCACTTTGCGCCCCGTTAGCCCGCGCCGGAACGCCGCCGCCGCCACAGCGCAGGCGCCGCTGCCGCAGGCCTTGGTGATGCCGACGCCGCGTTCCCACACCCGCATGCGGACCTTGCCCTCGCCGTGCACGCTGACGAATTCGACATTGGTGCGCTCGGGGAACATCGGATGGGTCTCGATCCTGGGACCCAGATCGGCGACCGGCACGGCTTCCGCGTCCTCGACGAACAGCACGACATGCGGATTGCCGACCGACACGGCGCTGGCCTCGTGCCGCGCGCCGTCGACATTGAGATGAAACAGGTTGGTGTCGGCCGGCTGCGCCAGCGGCACCTGGTCCCACAGCGTGCGCGCCTTGCCCCAGTCGACCGCGATCAGTCCGTCGCCGGCATCGCTGCACAACAGCGGCCCGCCCAGCGTGTCGATGCGCACCGTCCTGGCGCCGCTCTCGGCCATCAGCAGCTTGGCGACGCAGCGCGTGGCGTTGCCGCACTGCTCGACTTCGCCGCCGTCCTGGTTGCGGATCGTCATCGTGGCGTCGGCGCCGTCCTGTCCCGGCCCGATCACGATCACCTGATCGCAGCCGACGCCGAAGCGGCGGTCCGCGACCGCGCGCGCCGTGGCGGAATCGAGCGCAAGCCCTTGCTTTCGCGCGTCGAAGACCACGAAATCATTGCCCAGCCCGTGCATTTTCAGGAACCGCGTCATGGCCTGTATATAGGGGGCGGCCCGGGTCGGGGCCAGTGGCGGATTGACCTTAGGCCCCACGCTTTTCATAGAGGGCGCCGCATCGGGAGTTCTGGCATGAAACACGGCAAATGGATCGTCGCGGCGGCGCTTGCGCTGGCGGTGGCGGCCAAGGGAGCGGCAAGCGTGGAAGACCCCTATATCTGGCTCGAAGACGTCCACGGCGAAAAGCCCCTGGCCTGGGTCGGCGAGCAGAACGCCCGCACCCGCGCCGTGCTGCAGGCCGACCCGCGCTATCAGTCCGACCACGACGCGGTGCTCAAGGTGCTCGACGCCACCGACCGCATCCCCTTCGGCAGCGTCATTCGCGGCTCGGTTTTCAATTTCTGGCAGGACGCCGCCAACCCGAAAGGCGTGTGGCGCCGCACCACCGTCGCCGACTACGCCACGCCCACACCGCATTGGGAAACCGTCATCGACGTCGACAAGCTCGCCGCCGACGAGCACGAGAACTGGATCTGGAAAGGCGCCAGCTGCACCAACGATCTCACGCGTTGCCTGGTGCTGTTGTCGCGCGACGGCGGCGACGCTCATGTCATCCGCGAGTTCGACCTGACGACCAAGAGCTTCATCAAGGGCGGCTTCGAACTGCCGCATGCCAAGTCCGACGCGTCGTATATCGACGACGACACCATCATCTTCGACACCGATTTCGGCCCCGGCACGATGACCAAGTCGGGCTATCCGCGCATCGTCAAGCTCTGGCATCGCGGCGAAGCGATCGATGCCGCCAAGACCTTGCTCGAAGGCAAGCCCGAGGACATCGCGGTACAGACCCAGGTGGTGAACGACGGCGAGACCGTGCACGCCTTCCTGGTGCGTGGCGTCAGCTTCTTCGAGAACGCGTATTCCAGCGTGACCGCGGACGGTACGGTGAAGACGCTGCCGCTGCCGCTGTCGGCGAACCTGCAAGGCGTCAATGCCGGCCAGCTCATCCTGACCTTGCGCAAGCCCTGGACGGTCGGCGGCAAGACCTTCGGGAGCGGCGCGCTGATCTCGGTCGCCGTCAATTCGCTCGGCATTCCCGACGCGCTCGACGTGCGCGAGATCTACACGCCGGGTCCGCGCAGCTCGGTGGAGCAGGTCGCGACCGGGCAGGGCGCCGTCTACGCCTCGATCTTCGACAACGTCACCGGCAGCGTCGTCGCCTACCGCTTCAAGGACGGCAAATGGACGGGCGACAAGCTCGGCCTGCCGGCCAACGGCGCCACCCACATCGTCTCGGCCAACGATTTCGGTCCCGAAGCGCTGCTGAGCTTCGAAAGCTACCTGACGCCGCCGACGCTCTATCTCGACAAGGGCGATGACACGCCCAAGCCGATCAAGTCGCTGCCGCAGCGCTTCGATGCGTCGGGTCTCGTCACCGAGCAGTTCCAGGTCGCGTCGGCCGATGGCACGATGATCCCGTACTTCGTCACGCGTCCCAAGGCGCCCAGCGGCCCGGCGCCGACCGTGCTCTACGGCTATGGCGGCTTCGAAGTGTCGATGACGCCGGGCTATTCGGCGAATTTCGGGATGCTGTGGCTGACCCATGGCGGCATCTATGTCGTCGCCAATATCCGCGGCGGCGGCGAGTTTGGGCCGGCCTGGCACGAAGCGGCGCTGTTCCAGAACCGCCAGAAGGCCTATGACGACTTCGCCGCCGTGGCGCGCGACCTGATCAAGCGCGGGCTCACGACACCGAAGCAGCTCGGCATCGTCGGCGGCTCCAATGGCGGCCTCTTGGTCTCCGCCGTGATGGTGCAGCACCCCGAATTGTTCGGCGCGGTGGTCTGCCAGGTGCCGCTGATCGACATGATCCGCTACACCCAGATCGGCGCCGGCCAGTCCTGGGCTGACGAGTATGGCGATCCCGCCGATCCGAAGGCGCGCGCCTGGATCCTGAAATATTCGCCGTACCAGAACGTCAAGCCGGAGGTTCACTATCCGCCGATCCTGTTCACCACCGCGACCAGCGACGACCGCGTCACGCCGGTGCACGCCCGCAAGATGGCGGCGCGGATGGAGGCGTTCGGCGACGACGTGCTGCTGTTCGAGAACACCGACGGCGGCCATTCCGCCGGCGCCAACCACAAGCAGGCGGCGGAGATGTGGGCGCTCAGCTTCGTCTATCTGAAGCAGAAGCTGGGATTGAAGTAACGCAGATGCGATTGAGACATATCGTCTGGGCCGCTCTTGCCCTGACCGGCGCCGCCGTCGCCGCGCCCGCCGCAGACAACGATCCTTATCTGTGGCTCTCGGACATTCGTGGCGAAAAGCCGCTCGCCTGGGTTCACGAACAGAACGCCCGCAGCGAAGCGGTTCTCAAAGCCGATCCGCGCTATGGCGAAGCCTACAACGCGATCCTGGCTTCGCTCGACATCCAGGACCGCATCCCGCTCGGCCAGATCGATCACGGCTTGGTCTATAATTTCTGGCAGGACAAGGATCACGTCCGCGGCGTCTGGCGCCGCACCACTGTCGCCGGCTACGCCACGCCCTCGCCGAATTGGGAGACGCTGCTCGATCTCGACAAGCTCGATGCCGACGAGCACGCACAATTCGTCTGGGAAGGCGCCGACTGCGTCCACGACCGCTGCCTCATCAAGCTCTCACCCGGCGGCGGCGACGCCGCGATCGTCCGCGAGTTCGACCTCAAGACCAAGGCGTTCGTCGCCGGCGGTTTCACCTTGCCGCTGGCCAAGCTCACGGCGGCCTTTGCCGACGCGAACGGCGTGCTGGTCGCCACCGATTTCGGCCCCGGCACGCTGACCCGGTCGAGCTATCCGCGCATCGTCAAGCTGTGGCTCCGCGGCAAGCCGCTGGCCTCGGCGCGGACGATCTTCGAGGCGGGGGCAGACGATATCTCGGCGAGTCCCCGGGTCTACAACGGCCCCTATGGCACCATCGCGCTGGTCGTGCGCGGCCTGACGTTCTTCACCGCCGAATATTACCTCATCTCTCCGGAAGGCTTCACCGAGAAACTGCCGCTGCCGCTGGGCGCCGATCTGAAAGGTGCCACCGGCGGCAAGCTGATCTTCTCCCTGCGCGACGCCTGGACGCCACCCAAGGGCCTCTACGGCAAGACCATCGCGAAGGGGTCGCTGATCGCGGTGAGCGTGACGGCCGCTGGCGTCTACACCGGACGGGACAACGTCAAGATTCGCTACGCGCACCGCCCGGTCGCCGTCAGCGTCCTCTACACCCCCGGGCCGCGCAACGCGATCGAGAGCGTTTCGGCCGGTCGCGACGCGGTCTATGCGTCGATCTACGACAACGTCACCGGTTCGGTGCATGCCTTCAGGCCGTCCGGCAAAGGCTGGAGCGACACGAAGCTTCCGCTTCCCGCGGGCGGCTCGACTGTCGTTGCCGGCACTGACGACTGGAGCGGCAACGCGCAATTCACCTTCGAGAGCTTTCTCACCCCGCCGACGCTCTACGCGACCGATGGCGCGTCGGCGCCGGTGCCGATCAAGTCGCAGGCGCCGCTGTTCGATGCGCGCGATCTG
Source organism: uncultured Rhizobium sp. (assembly GCA_964465935.1). Lineage (GTDB taxonomy): Bacteria > Pseudomonadota > Alphaproteobacteria > Micropepsales > Micropepsaceae > Rhizomicrobium. The sequence goes on along the minus strand of CAYXMO010000143.1, from coordinate 2,869 downwards.
GTCTCCGAACAGTTCTGGGTGACCTCGAAGGACGGCGTCAAAGTCCCGTACTTCCTGATCCACGCCAAGGGCCGCCACGGACCGGTGCCGACCATCCTCTACTCCTATGGTGGCTTCGAGCTGTCGCTGAACCCCTGGTACTGGAACGACGGCCACCGCCCACTCGACGCCGGGCAGGTGTGGCTCGCCAAGGGCGGCGCCATCGCGGTTGCCAATATCCGCGGCGGCGGCGAGTTCGGGCCGCGCTGGCACCAGGCGGCGCTCAAGGCCAACCGCCAAAAGGCATTCGACGATTTCGCGGCGGTGGCGCGCGACCTGGCGCGACGCGGCATCGCCACGCCCAGACAGATCGGCATCGTCGGCGCGTCGAATGGCGGCGTGCTGACCACCGTGACGATGACGCAGCATCCCGAACTCATCGGCGCCGTGGTCTGCCAGCGCCCGCTGGTCGACATGCTGCGCTACACGCGTTTCGGCGCCGGCGCATCGTGGATCGACGAATATGGCGACCCCGACAAGCCCAAGGAGCGCGCCTTCATCGCCAAATACTCGGCCTATCAGAACGTCAAGCCGAACCTGCGCTACCCTTCGATCTTCTTCATCACCGAGACCTCCGACGACCGCGTCACGCCGATCTGGGCCCGCATGATGGCGGCCAAGATGCTGGACCAGCGCCACGACGTGCTGTTCAACGAGAGCCAAGAAGGCGGCCACGGCCCCGGCGCCACCAACGCGGCGCAGGCGGAGATGTGGGCGTTGAGCTATACGTACCTGGCGCAGAAGCTGGGATTGAAATAGCCGATGTCGAGACGTTGGCGCTGGTGGGTTGGATTGATTGCGACGCCGTTGGTCGTACTTGCGATCCAGCTGGCTCTGACGCCGATACTTTTCTATCTGCACCTCGTCCGCCCCTGGATTGGGTCATATCCGACCATGATTCACTACGGGATCGATGCGCGGATGATATTGCCGCTTGTCGGGATAGCCTTCATCGACATTTTGCTTCCCGGCCTCCCAACTTTGTTGGTCCTGCGGTGGCTGCACAAGACCGGCGTCTTGGCCTATGCGATGGCCGGTTTGTCCGCCGCCCTTCTTGCAACCATATTGGCATTGGAGCTTTTTGCCGTGGGCGACAGCGGGCACTGGTTCACGGCAGCCGACCTGTTGAAGGCGCTCGCGACGCCAGGCGATGTGGTGGAGGCCATTCGCATGTTTTTTGTCGCCCCCCTGCTGTATGGGATGATCGCGGCCATCGTCTTCTGGCTTTTTGCCCGCCCGGACCGGTCCGCGGTGATCTCGTGATTTGACTTTGCCCTTCCGACGGTTCTAAAACCCGCCCGCTTCCGGAAAGACCGCGTCTTTCCGGTCCTGGGCCCGGCTCAGGATCGCCCTCAGGCAGCGCAGGTGCGCCCCCTGGGG
>CAYXMO010000143.1:0-1350 GCA_964465935.1 uncultured Rhizobium sp. | reverse complement strand
GATGTTCGACAGCTTAACCTCCCGCCTCGGCGGCGTATTCGACAAGCTTCGCGGGCGCGGTGCGCTCACCGAGGCCGATGTCGATGCCGCGCTGGCCGAGGTGCGCACGGCGCTGATCGAAGCCGATGTCGCGCTGCCCGTCGTCACCGAGTTCATCGCCAAGGTCCGCCCCCGCGCCATCGGCGAGGACGTGATCCGCTCGGTCACGCCGGGCCAGCAGGTGGTCAAGATCGTCCATGACGTCCTGGTCGAGACCCTCGGCAGCGAGAACGCGACGCTCGATCTGGGCAGTCCGCCGGCGCCGATCCTGATGGTCGGCCTGCAGGGCTCGGGCAAGACCACGACCTCGGCCAAGATCGGCCTGATGCTGCAGACCCGCGACAAGAAGCGCGTGCTGATGGCCTCGCTCGACGTCAGCCGCCCCGCCGCGATGGAGCAGTTGCGCATCCTGGGCGAGCAGGCTGAGGTCGCGACGCTGCCGATCCTGGCCAACCAGACGCCGCTCGACATCGCCAAGCGTGCCATGGCGAGTGCCCGCGTCGGCGGCTACGACGTGCTGATCCTCGACACCGCCGGCCGCCAGCATGTCGACGAGCAGCTGATGCTCGAAGTCGCGGCGATCAAGGCGCAGGTCAAGCCGCACGAGACGCTGCTGGTCGCCGACTCGCTGACCGGCCAGGACGCGGTCAACATCGCCAAGTCGTTCAACGAACGCGTGCCGCTCTCCGGCATCATTCTCAGCCGCGCCGATGGCGACGCCCGCGGCGGCGCCGCGCTCTCGATGCGCGCCGTCACCGGCGCCCCGATCAAGTTCCTCGCGACGGGCGAAAAGCTCGACGCGCTCGAGCCCTTCCATCCCGGCCGCGTCGCCGGGCGCATCCTCGACATGGGCGACGTCGTCAGCCTCGTCGAGAAGGCGGCCGAGACCATCGACAAGGAAAAGGCCGAGAAGCTCGCCAAGAAGATGAAGAAGGGCGAGTTCGACATGGACGATCTCGCCGAGCAATTGCGCCAGATGAAGAAGATGGGCGGCATGCAGGGCGTGCTCTCGATGCTGCCCGGCGTCGCCAAGGTCAAGGACCAGCTCGACGCCGCCGGCATGGACGACAAGCTGCTCAGCCGCCAGGAAGCGATCATCCTGTCGATGACCAAGCAGGAGCGCGCCAAGCCCGACGTCATCAACGGCTCGCGGCGCAAGCGCATCGCGATGGGCTCGGGCGTCGAGGTCAGCGAGGTCAACAAGCTGCTCAAGATGCACCGCCAGATGTCCGACGTGATGAAGAAGATGGGCAAGGGCGGCCGCGCCATGCAGGGGCTGAGCGCCCTGTTCGGCGGCGGTGGCGGCATGCC
>CAYXMO010000142.1:0-7724 GCA_964465935.1 uncultured Rhizobium sp. | reverse complement strand
GCCGGCGGGGCCGCGCGGCTGAACCGAAGATGAACGCCGGCTTCAGGGCCGGTTATGGCGCGCAGGCACATGCTTCCTCCATCGAATGAGGGAGTTCGCCATGCTTCGCCAACAAAGACTTGCCAGCAAAGCCGCCGCCCGCTCGTTGTACCGCGCCGGACCGGACATGGCGCTGGCAAGCACGATCGTGTTCTTCGGCGTCTTCCCGGCCGTGATGGCGGCGGGATTCGTGGTCGTCGAAGTGCTGACCGCGATCGCGCGCTGATGCCGTTAGGGCAGCGTTGAGAGTCGGGGCGCGGCTGCTACAGTCGCGCCATGGCCTACGAACCGACGCTCGCCTCGCTGAATGCGCATCCCGTGCCGCAATGGTTCGAAGACGCCAAATTCGGCATCTTCATCCACTGGGGCCTGTTCTCGATCCCCGGTTTCGCCGCCAAGTCCGGCTCGATCTCCGACGCCTTCAAGGACAATTACGACATCGCCGTCGCCCAGACGCCGTATTGCGAATGGTACTGGAACGCGATCAAGGTGCCGCAGAGCGACAGCGCCAAGCATCACGCGGCAGTCTATGGCGACGCGCCCTATGAGGATTTCCGCGCGCCGTTCCTCAAGGGCCTCGAACGCTGGGAGCCGGAGGAATGGGCTGCGCTGTTCGCCGCCGCCGGCGCCCAATACGTCGTGCTCGTCACCAAGCATCATGACGGCTTCTGCCTGTGGCCGAGCGGCGTGGCGAACGCGCACCAGAAGGACTGGACCAGTCCGCGCGACATCGTCGGCGAACTCGGTGCCGCAGTGCGCGCCAAAGGGATGAAGTACGGGCTCTATTATTCCGGCGGCATCGACTGGACCTTCAACCGCGAGCCCCTGCGCACCCTCGCCGATTTCATGGGTTCGACGCCGGGCGGCGACTATCCGGCCTATGCCGAGGCACAGACCCGCGAGCTGATCGAGCGCTATCGTCCGGCGGTGCTGTGGAACGACATCTCGTGGCCGACGGGGCTCGACGGCGAGCTCAAGCTGTTCGCCGACTACTATGCCGCGGTGCCCGACGGCGTCGTCAACGACCGCTGGCTGCCGATGACGCCCGAACGCGAGGCGCTGCGCGCACCGGAAGCGCGCCGCGCCATGGATGCGATGCTCAAGCCGCGCATGCAGAAGGGGCCGAGCAAGGGCATCATCCCGCAGCTGCCGCCGCATTGCGACTTCCGCACGCCGGAATATGCCGCCTTCGACGCCATCCAGGAGAAGAAGTGGGAAGCGACGCGCGGCATGAGCCATTCCTTCGGCTTCAACCGCAACGACACCGATGCCGATTACGAGAGCGTCGCGTCGCTGGTGGCGAGCTTCATCGATGCGGTGGCGAAGAACGGCAACCTGCTGCTCAATGTCGGCCCGCGCGGCGAGGATGCGCAGATTCCCGCCGAGCAGATCGCGCGCCTGAAAGGCTTCGGCGCCTGGGCCAAGGCGAATGGCGAAGGCATCTACGGCACCCGGCCGTGGACGCGGTTCGAAGGACGGACGGCGTGCGGCGTGCCGGTGCGCTTCACGCGCCAGGGCGCCGCCGTATACGCGCATCTGCTGGAGACGCCGGGCGGCTACGACATCGTCCTTGAGGGCGACGATCTGGCGGCGTTCAGCCGGGCGACGCATCTGGGCAGCAGCTGGCCGGCCTGCGTCCGTCCCGCACCCGGCGGCCTGCGCCTGATCCTCGTGACGCCGCTGACCGCGGCGCCGGCGCATTGCTTCCGGCTGAGCACCGCCTAGTTCCGCTACGGCGCAAAACGGCGGCGCCGCGCTTGTCGAACCCCTGACATTTCGTCAGGATTGCCTCCAATCGATATAACAATACCGGGAGGCGTCCATGAAATTCACCTGGTTCAACCTGATGCCGTGGCCCTATCTGCCGGACGATTTCCGGGAGAAGAACCGCTCGGTCTGGGTCGACATCGACCAGAAGCTGTTCGATCCGGTGAAGAGCCACGAGGTCTACAACACCTATCTCGATCTGCTCGAATACGCCGCCGATGTCGGTTTCGACGCCATCGGCGTCAACGAGCATCACCAGAACGGCTACGGCATCATGCCGAGCCCGAACATCATCGCCGCCGCGCTCAGCCGCCGCACCAAGGATGTCGGCCTCGTCGTGCTCGGCAATTCCATCGCGCTCTACAATCCGCCGGTGCGCGTCGCCGAGGAGTTCGCGATGCTCGACTGCATCTCGGGCGGCCGCCTGATCGCCGGCTTTCCCGTCGGCACCTCGATGGACACCAATTTCTGCTACGGCCAGATCCCGGCCCTGACCCGCGAGAAATACCAGGACGCGCACGATCTGATCATCAAGGCGTGGACGACGCGCGAGCCCTTCGCCTTCAACGGCCGCTACAACAAGCTGCGCCACGTCAACATCTGGCCGCGCCCGATCCAGCAGCCGCATCCGCCGGTGCACATCCCGGGCGGCGGCAGCGTCGAGACCTACGATTTCTGCATCGACAACACCTATTCGTATTCCTACCTGTCGTTCAGCGGCTATATCCGCGCCAAAGCGCTGATGGACGGCTATTGGAAGCGCGTCGCCGAGCGCAAGACGCCCGACGCATCGCCCTATCGCGCCGGCTTCGCGCAGACGATCTGCGTCGCCGACACCGATGCCGAAGCCGAGAAGCTCTACAAGGAGCATGTCGACTATTTCTACAATCGCTGCCTGCACGTCTATCCTGGCTTTGCCGACGCGCCGGGCTACCGCACGATCAAGACCATCCAGACCGGCGCGCTCAGCCAATACGCCCCGCCGGTCGGCGGCTACACCTCGCTGACCTGGAAGGACCTGACCGAGCAGGGCCATGTCATCGCCGGCTCGCCCGAGACGGTGCGCCAGCGCATGGAGGAGCTCGCCAAGAGCCTCAACGTCGGCAACATCTTCTGCCTCATGCATGTCGGCAACATGCCGAAGGAAAAATGCATGTACTCGACCAAGCTGTTCGCCGAGAAGGTGATGCCCAAGCTGCGCAACGTCTTCCCCGACTACAAGGACGACGAACGCTTCTGGTGCCATCCGATTTCGCAAGTGAAGGCGGGTAATCTGCCGAGCGAGAAGAAGGCGCTCGAGATCGTGGGAGCGGCCAGATAATTCCCTCGCCCCCACGAAGTGGGGGAGAGGGCAGGGTGAGGGGGCGCTGCCCCCAAGCGCCATTTCGAAAAATTGGGCGGTGAGTTCGAAGGCCGGCGGAGATCATCCTGCGACGCCCCCTCACCCCGGCCCTCTCCCCCTCAAAGGGGGAGAGGGAGACGTGATTGGAGAATGAAATGTCTCTTGAATTGAAAACAGTGAGCACCCATTACGCGCCCGTCCGTTACATCGAAGGTGGCTCGGGGCAGCCGCTGCTGTTCCTCCACGGTGCGGGTGGCGCGACGGCCGCCGATCCATTCCTCAACAAATTGGCGGAGAAGTATCACGTCTACGCGCCGCTGCTGCCCGGCTACGGCGACAGCGAGGAATGCGGCGAGATTCGCGACATGCTGGATTTCACGCTCCACAGCTGGGACGTGGCTGAGGCGCTCGGCCTCAAGAACCCGATCCTGACCGGCCATTCGATGGGCGGCATGATCGCGGCCGAGATGGCGGCGATTGCGCCCAACGACGTGACGCGGCTGGGACTGATCTGTCCGGCGGGGCTGTGGCTGGACGATCACCCGATCCCCGACCTGTTCGCGACCATGCCGTTCGAGATGCCCAAGCTCCTGTTCCACGACGTCGAAGCGGGCACCAAGCTGCTCACCGCGGGCCTGACGCTGAGCGATCCCAAGTTCCTGCAGACCTATCTGGTGAACAATGCGCGCCAGCTCGGCATGGCGGGCAAGATCCTGTTCCCGATCCCCGAACGGGGTCTTTCCCAGCGGCTCTACCGCATCAAGGCCAAGACGGTGCTGATCTGGGGCGACAGCGACAAGCTGATCCCGCCGGCTTACGCGCATGGCTTCAAGAAGGGCATCGCGGGCAGCGAGCTGGTCTCGATCCCGGAAGCCGGCCACATGGTGACGCTGGAGAAGACCGACCAGGTGATCCAGGCCTTGGGGCGGCTGGGGTAGGGCTCAATCGATCGCGTAGCGGTAGTGGCCGGTGATCTTGAAGCTGAAAAGCAGGTCCTGGAACACCTGGCCGCTGCCGGCATTGTGCATCATGAGCGGCCGCGCCCCGTCGGCGGTGCGCCGTGCCGTCACGATCCCGATATGCGGCAGCGAGCCGTGCTCAACGAGATTCCAGGTGACGAGATCGCCGGGCTTATAGTCGGCGGCGTTATCGGTGATCTTCAGCACCTTGCCGTGGCGCGCGAAGAACACGCGCAGGTTCAGCACCCGGCGGTGGTCGATGTTGGAATCGGGCGCGCGCAGCCCCCATAGCCTAGGATAGCGCGCAGAATTCCGCTTCATGTCCTCATGCACGAGCTTTTGCAGGTCGATGCCGATGGCGCGGTAGGCGCGCACCACGACGTCGGCGCAGACCCCGGTGTTCGCCGGCACGTCGCCCATCGGATAGGGGATCGGGCGATAGCTCTTGTCGAAGCCGACGCCGGGGTTTTCCAGCGCGGCGGTGGCGGCCACGAAGCGCGCGGCCAGCGTCGCATCGGCCAGGCCGGGACCGGCGCTCAGGATCAGGCCGGCAAGAACGAGGCAAGCGAGCCTGACGGCGGCCATCGCAGCGCCCTTCGCGTTTTTACGCCCGCTGCAGCGTAGGCGCGGGGCAATGGCGAAGTTGTGGCGGCAGAGATGACGAATTCGTCACCCGCACCGGACGTGGCGCCTACTCTCTTTCCAGCGTCTTGACGCGGGGCTTGTGCGCCTTGGTGAAGCTGATGCGGCAGACATAGCCCTCTGGCGGATAGTTCATCTCGACCTTGCCGTTGCTTTCGCGCGTCGCGATGAAGCGGATCACCCGCGCGCCATAGCCTTCCTTCTCCGGCGGCCTGGGCGGCGGTCCGCCGCTTTCGCGCCACTCCATGGTGACGAGGTCGCTGTCGGCCAAGTTCTCCACCGTCCAGGTGAAGCTGACGCGCCCTTGCGGCACCGAGAGCGCGCCGTATTTGATCGCGTTGGTCGCCAGCTCGTTCAAGCCCATCGCCAGCCCGCCGCCCATCGCTTCGCTGAGTTCGAGCCTGGGTCCGCCGATGGCGAGGCGCTGCGAGTCGGTCTCCAGGAACGGCGACAAGGTGGCGCGCGCCACCTCCTCGGCCTGCATCGTCGCGTAGTTGTTCGCCAGCGCCAGATCGCTCGCGGCGCTGAGCGCGCGCAACCGCCCCAGATAGCGGCCGAGGAACGCCTCGACCGCCGCGTCCTTGTCGGGCGGGCGTGAGCTCTTGGCCAGCGACTCGATGATGGTGATGAGGTTCTTGAGGCGGTGGCGGCCCTCGCCGATCGCGACTTCGCGCTGCTCGCTCGCCAGCTTGTGCTCGTGGATGTCGGTCAGGATCGAGATCCATTCCTCGACCTCGCCATTGTCGCCGAGCAGCGGCACCGCGCGCATCAGGTGCCAGCGCCAATCCCCGGTCTTGGGGTCCTTGAGGCGTATTTCGGCGCGCTGCACCGTCACGTTCTTGAACGATCCGGGCGGCAGCAGCAGCTTGTGGTCGTCGGGATGGATGCTGGCGAGCCAGCGCGCGCCGCGATAGGCCGGCCAGTCCATTCCTATCAGCCGGCTGAGTTCGGGATGCGGCCGCCCGATGCGGCCCTGGGCGTCCGACACCGTCACCGCCGAGGACATGGCGCTCAGCAGGCGGCGGTAGCGCACGCCCCAGCGCCGGCTCTCGCGGAACAGCAGGCGCAGGATGAGCGCGGCCGCGGTCTGCAGCGTGGCGGCGGTGACGAAGATCCAGAAGTCCGGGTCGCCGGGGAACAGCAGGTAAGAGGCCGCGGCGGCGAGAAGCAGGGCGGCCAGCGCCAGCTCGGCGCCGCCGAAAATGCCGGCGATCATCAGGGCGGGATAGAAGAACGCGACGCCCGCGCGCTCGCCGCAAGCCAGGACGCCGGCCAGCGCCAGGCCGAAGCTGAGCGCGGTGAGGCCCAGCCGCGCCGGGCGCGACAACCCGCCGCCAAGGCCGAGTGGTGGCCGGTCCGAGGTGGTCCCCAGGACGCTGGACGAGAAAGCGTCCCGCAGCCGGTTCCAGCCGTGCTCAAACGTCGTTCGCAGTTGCAAAAACAGTCCTCGTTCGCGGCGAATTGACAGGAGCTGGCGCGGGCCACGAACCAAAGAAGACGCCCAACGCCGTCTTCCCGCGGCCACCCTAGCCTAAAGCCCGGGCAATTAAGAACCGCTTGGAAAAATAGTGTGACCAGGGTTCCATCGGGTTCCCAACTTGACTTTATGTCACCGTAGGCAAACCGTTCATGAAACAAAACAATCGACTCCGCGGGGAAGCCATGGCTGCGCAATACGATCTCGTCATCCGCAACGGTCAGGTCGCGGACGGCCTTGGCGGACCGCTGGTCGCCGCCGACGTCGCGGTCAAGGGTGGGCGGATCGCCGCCGTCGGCACCGTCGACGGCAAGGGCGACGAGGAGATCGACGCACGCGGCAAGCTGGTGACGCCCGGCTTCGTCGACATCCACACCCACTATGACGGCCAGGCGACCTGGGACGCACGGCTCAATCCGTCGAGCTGGCACGGCGTGACCACGGTGGTGATGGGCAATTGCGGCGTCGGCTTCGCGCCGGTGCGCAAGACCGACCACAATCGGCTCATCGAGTTGATGGAAGGCGTCGAGGACATCCCGGGCGCGGCGCTGCATGAAGGCCTGAAATGGAACTGGGAGAGCTTCGGCGAATATCTCAACGCGGTGGAAAGCACGCCGCACGACATCGACATCGGGGCGCAGCTGCCGCACGGCGCGCTGCGCGTCTATGTGATGGGCGAGCGCGGCGCCAATCTCGAACCGGCGACCGACGACGACATCGCGCAGATGCGCAGCCTCGCCGCCGACGCGATGCGCGCCGGCGCGCTCGGCTTCTCGACCTCGCGTACCCTGAACCACAAGACGGTCAAGGGCGACCCGACGCCGTCGCTGCGCGCCACCGAAGCCGAGCTGCACGGCATCGCGATGGGGCTCAAGGATGCCGGCTCCGGCGTGATCGAGCTGATCTCGGACTGGCCGGACCTTCCCCAGGAATTCGGCATGGTGCGGCGCCTTGTGGAAGCATCGGGACGGCCGCTGACGCTGTCGTTGGCGCAAGGCCATTCCTCGGCCAATGGCTGGCGCAAGATTTTGGGCCTGATCGAGAAATCGTCGGACGAAGGCCTGCCGATCAAGGCGCAAGTCGCGCCGCGGCCCATCGGCATCCTCCTGGGCCTGCAAGGCACCATCAATCCCTTCATCACCCATGCCGCGTTCCAGCAGATCAAGGACAAGCCGCTCAAGGACAAGGTCGCGGCGATGCGCGATCCCGCCTTCCGCGCCCGCATCCTGGAAGAAAGCGCCGAGCGCCAGAAGGCGCATCCCCTGGCGCGCGGCATCATGGCGTTCGAGCGCATGTTCCCGCTCGGCGATCCGCCGAACTACGAGCCGCCGAAGGAGACCTCGATCGCCGCGATGGCCGAGCGCTCCAACCGCACGGCGTCCGAGATCGCCTACGACCTGATCCTGGAGAACGACGGCAAGGCGTTCCTGTTCTCGCCCTTCGCCAACTATGCCGACTACAATCTCGACCATTGCGGCGAGATGATCGCGCACAAGGA
>CAYXMO010000141.1:0-7725 GCA_964465935.1 uncultured Rhizobium sp. | reverse complement strand
GCGAGAGCTGCCTGGCGCTGAGACCCCAGAAATAGGTCGCGAAATAGGTCGTGAGATACGCCGAGGTGCCGATCGCGATCGTGCCGCACAGCGCCGCCGAAACCAGAACCATGAACGACGAGTTCCCGAGGCTCTCGAAAATCTCACGGAAGATGCCCAGCAGCGAAACCTGCCTCGGCTGGATGACGCGGAACAGCTTGATGTAGCGGTGCAGGCCCAGCGACGAGAAGATGATGATCGCGGTCAGCGCGACGCCGCCGATCAGGCCATAGGTCAGATAGCCGTGCGGATTGAGCTGGCCGAATTTGTGCGCCGCGTCGGGAATCAGAAAATAGCGGTTGGTGATGAACCCCATCGCCGCGCCACCGAGCACGCCGAAGAAATAGCGATAGGACAGGAACACGGTGCGCTGGTCGTAGTCGGTGGTCAGCTCCGCGATCATCGCCGAGTTGGGGATTTCGAACATCGAGATGAAGACGCGCACCACGACCGCCATGCCGACCAGATAGAAGAACAAGCCCTCCTGGCCGAGCGGCGGCGGCGACCACAGGAAGTAGAATCCGATGCCCACCGGCACGGCGGAGGCGTACATGAAGGGGTGGCGCCGTCCCCAGCGGCTGCGCAGATTGTCCGACAAATGCCCGATGACGGGATCGGCGAAGGCATCGACCAGGAGCGCGAAGAAGATCGCCAGGCCCGCCAGGTCGGCGCGCAGCCCGATGACCTGGCTGTAGTAGAAGCCGAGCATGGTGGCGAAGCCGGCGGTCTTCAGTCCGAAGGCGGCGGAGCCGAAGCCGTAATAGAGCCTGGCCCGCATGCTGCTGAGCTCCTTGCGCCCGGCCTCGTCGATCGTGGTCACGTCATACCCCCATGGACAGTTCGGTTCATTCGCCGGCGGCTGGCTGCGCGCCTGCCGGGGCCGCGAACAGCGCGGCCGCTTCGGGCTCCGCTGCCGCAGCCTCGGCTACCGCGGCGGTTTCCGCCAGGGTTCTCAGATTGTGCTCGTGCGTCTCGCGGCTGATGCGGTAGCGCCCGATCAGCACGATCGCGATGATGTAGAGGATGAGCTGGGTCGGCATATAGACCAGCACCAGGTTGCGCACCGCGTGCGGCGCCACCACGTCGATCGTCGCGGGCAGCGCCTGTTTGGGGAAATGCACGATATCGATCATCGCGCCGGCGGCGAGAATGCCGATGCCGGTCGCCGCCTTGCCGACGAAGCTGAGCGAGGCCGAGAACAGCCCTTCCGAGCGCCGGCCGGTGATGCGCTCGCTGTCCTCGACGATGTCGGTGATCATCGAGGAGACCAGGATCAGGCAGGTGATGGCGAGCGCGCCGCCGACGGTGATGGAGGCGAAGAAGATCGCGAGCAGCGTGCCCGGACTGACCGACAGCAGGCCGAGCAGCTTCAGCGTCATCGCGATGTTGTTGACGAACAGCGAGGCGAAGGCGGTCGCGATGTAGCCGCTGCGTTTGCCCACCCGCGCCGACAGGAACGACGCCAGCGGCACCGCGATCAGCGCCGCGAGGAGACCGGCGATGCCGATCACCGAAAGCTGCTGCGGTGTGAAGCGCCAGAAATAGGTCCCGAAATAGGTGTTGAGCACGTTGCCCAGTCCGCCGGCGACGCTGCCGAACAGGGCGCCCATCACGATCGCAATCAGCGAGGGGTGCGACAGGCTCTGGTACATCTCTCGCGCCATCTGCGCGATGGTGGGGCGGCTGCGTGTCGGCAGCTGCTTGAGATATTTGATCCTGGAATGCGTGCCCCAGGCCGAGAGCAGGATGCTCGTCATCATCACCAGCGCCGCCATCACGCTATAGGCGAAATAGCCGTCGCGATTGAGGATGCCCACCGGATGCGCCTTGGTCGCCGCCATGAAGACGAACAGGGCGACGAAGATCGTGATGCCGCCGCCGACGACGCCCAGAAGGAAGCGGAAGCCGAGCAGCGAGGTGCGCTCGTCGTAATCCTGGCTGAGCTCGGGCGCCAGCGCGGCGCTCGGAATCTCGTAGCAGGCGATGGCGATGCGCACCAGGATCGCGGCGGCGAGGAGATAGCCGAACAGCGCCCACCCGCTCCAATGCGGCGGATTCCACAAGAGAAAGTAGAAGACCGCGATCGGCACCGCGGCGCCGTACATGAAGGGATGGCGGCGTCCCAGCCGCGAGCGCCAATTGTCGGAGATCTCGCCGATCAACGGATCGAACACCGCATCCGCCATCAGCGCGACCATGATCGCGAAGCTGACCAGCGTCGCGGGCAGGCCCAGAACCTGACTGTAGAAGATGAGGAGAAATGTCGCGAAGCCGAAATCCTTGGTGCCGAACGCGACGGAGCCCAGTCCATAGACCAGCTTCGTGCCGAGCCTGGGTGGCGGGATCGTTCCCGCCGCCGCGTCCGCCATCGTTCCTCTCCCGGCCGAAGCTTGGCTCCGGCTCTTCCCTTTTTGCTGCCGCTCCTCGTTGGGAAACGGCGGGCGCCCTGGTCGCGCGGCGCTATGATGGCCGTGCCGGGCGCCGGCTTGTCAAACAAATACGGAAATTGGGTATCGCGCCGCCCCGGGCCATGCGGCCGGCACAAGGCGTGGAAATAGTGGTCCGGCCAAGCGCTTGGCGCACGGCTTTGCGCCGCTATCCTGAGTTTTAGAGGTTTCGGTATGGCGTTTGCGGCGCGCGGCAGCAGCCTGACGCTGCGTTATCGGGCCCGGTTCAATTTCGCGTCACACCGGGACTCAACTCGCGATTGTATAGCGGAGGCCGCGCGGCTTCCCGCCAGCGCCGGGCGACACTGCTGACAGGTCTGGGCAGCGATGTCCGAAAATGGCCAGAACGGCGCACGCCTTTGCGCCATACTGCGCGCATGGACCTGCCGCCGCACGACGTCTGCTACCGCGCCATCGCCACCCGCGACCTGCGCTTCGACGGCCGCCTCTTCATCGGCGTCAAGACCACCGGGATCTATTGCCGCCCGATCTGCCCGGCGCGCACGCCCAAACGCGAGAATGTGACGTTCTGGCCGAGCGCCGCTGCGGCGCAGGAAGCGGGTTTTCGCCCCTGCCTGCGCTGCCGCCCGGAAATCTCGCCCGATGCCGCGGCCTGGCGCGGCACGTCCAACACCGTGTCGCGCGCGCTGGCGCTGATCGCGGAAGGCTCGCTGGACGGCGACGACGCGTCGCTCGCGGCGCTGTGCGAACGCCTCGGCGTCGGCGAGCGCCAGTTGCGCCGGCTGTTCGACAAGCATCTGGGCGCGCCGCCGATCGCTGTGGCGCAGACGCGCCGCGTCCTGTTCGCCAAGCAGTTGATCCAGGAAACCCGCCTGCCGATGGCCGCGATTGCCGATGCGTCCGGCTTTCGCAGCATCCGGCGCTTCAACGACGCGTTCAAGAAGCTCTACCGCCGCTCGCCGAGCGATCTGCGCCGCCAGAGCGTTGCGGCGCCGGCGCTCTCGACCGTGACGCTGCGTCTCGGCTATCGCGCGCCTTACGACTGGGATCGCATCCTGGCGTTCCTGGACGCGCGTTCCATCGCCGGCGTCGAACTGATCGAGAAGAACCGCTATTGCCGCACGATCGAGATCGATGGCGCGTTCGGAAGCGTCGCGGTCGAGCCCGGCAAGGATTGTCTGCAGGCGACGATCCGCTTTCCGAAAGTCACCGCTTTGCTCGCGATCGTGGCGCGGCTGCGCCGGCTGTTCGATCTTGACGCCGATATCGAGACAATCGGCGCGCATCTCTCCGGCGACCTCGCGCTCGCGCCGCTGGTGGCGCGGCGCCCCGGCCTGCGCACGCCGGGCGCCTGGGACGGCTTCGAGCTCGCGGTGCGCGCGATCCTGGGCCAGCAGATCACGGTCGCCGGCGCGCGCCAGCTCGCGGTGAAGCTCGTCGCGCGCGCCGGCAGCGGCATCGCGCCCGACGCCAGCGGCGACGAGCGCCTGGCGCGCGTCTTCCCCTCGGCCCGCCGCATGGCGAAGAGCGACCTGTCGACGCTCGGCATGCCGCGGGCGCGCATCGCGGCGCTGATGGCGCTGGCCGAGGCGGTGGCGCGGGATCCCAAGCTGATCGAACCGGCCGGCTCCTACGAAGAAACCGTCGAGAAGCTGCTCGCGCTGCCGGGGTTCGGCCCCTGGACGGCGCAATACTGGGCGCTGCGCGCGCTGCGCGACAGCGACGCGTTTCCCGCCGCCGATGTCGCGCTGCTGCGCAGTCCGCTGGTCGCGCAAGACGGTAAGCGGCCGTCGCCCAAGGCGCTGCTGGCGCGCGCCGAAAGCTGGCGCCCATGGCGCGCCTATGCCGCGCAGCATCTATGGACCGCCGATGCCGAGCCCGTCTGAACCGTTCTTCCGCGACCGCGTGCCCACGCCGCTCGGCGATCTCATGCTGATCGCGGACGGCCAAGGCGCGCTGCGCATGCTCGAATTCCACAACAAGCCGAAGCGCTGGCAGCCGGAATTTAAGCGCCGCTTCGCCGGCGCGACGATGGTCGAGAAAACCGATCCCTTCGGGCTGGCCAAGAAGCTCGGCCGCTATTTCGCCGGCGATCTCGCCGCGCTCGACGAGATCGCAACCGCGGCGCAAGGAACCGATTTTCAGCGCGCCTGCTGGAAGAACCTGCGCCGCATCCCCGCCGGCACCACGACCAGCTATGGCGCGCTCGCCAGGAAGATGGGCAAGCCGAACGCGATGCGCGCCGTCGGCCTTGCAAACGGTGCAAACCCGATCGCCGTTGTTGTGCCTTGCCATCGCGTCGTCGGCAGCGATGGTTCGCTGACCGGCTATGGCGGCGGCCTCGAACGCAAGCGCTGGCTGCTGGATCATGAAAGGAAACATGCATGAGCAACTACGCCGCCTTTGCCGCTCTCCACGCCGGCCCTCAGATGCTGATCCTGCCCAACGCTTGGGACGCTGGCAGCGCTCGCGTCATCGAGAGCGCCGGCGCCAAAGCCATCGCGACCTCCAGCGCCGCTGTGGCCTGGGCGCATGGCTTTGCCGACGGCCAGTTCCTCCCCTTCGAGACGCTGCTCGCGACTGTGCGCGAGATCGTCAAGACCTGCTCGGTCCCGGTCTCCGCCGACATCGAAGCGGCCTATGCGCAGGACGCCGCGGCCGCCGCCAAGACCGTCGCCCAGGTGATCGATGCCGGCGCCGTCGGCATCAACATCGAAGACGGCAATGACGCGCCGGACCTGCTGGCGAAGAAGATCGAGAATCTGAAGGCCGCTGCCGCCAAAGCCGGCGCCGAGCTGTGGGTCAACGCCCGCGTCGACACCTATCTGCGCCGTCTGGTTCCGGCCGAGGCCGCCTATGACGAGACCGTCCGCCGCGCCCGGCTCTACCGCGAGGCCGGCGCCAATTCGATCTTCGCACCGGCCTTCCCCGACAACGCCAAGATCGCGCAGCTGGTGAAGGACGTCGTCCTGCCGCTCAACCTGCTCGCCTGGCCCGGCTTGCCGGACGGCGCGGCGCTGCAGGCCGCCGGCGTCCGCCGCTTGAGCGCCGGCTCGGGTATCGGCAAGGCGGTGCTGAACGAGACTCTGAAGCTGGCCAAGGCATTCCTGGCCGGCGGCGCGTCGGAGCCGCTGACCCAGGGCCCGCTGAGCAATCCCGACGTCAACGGAATGATGCGGCGCGGCTGAGCCGGCCCGCCGGACAGTTGTGCACAGCTCGTTTCGGCGTGGCGGCGGCGGCGTGAGCGTTGCCGGACAAAACCGTCACAAAACGGGTTAAGGTGAGCGTTCGTGCAAACCAAGACCCGATGAACCCGACGCCCACCTTCTGGAGCATGATCGCCCGCCTTCTCTGGCCGGGCTTGGCGGGTCTTGCTCTTGGCGGCGTGTTGGCGCTGTGGCGCGGCGCGCAACCGCTGTGGATCGCCGCCGCCGTCCTGTTCGCCATCGCGGCGGGCGTCTCGCTGGCGGCGCGGCAAAGCCGCCTGCTGCTGCAAGAGCGGGTGGCACAGACCGGCGATGCGCGCGGCAGCTTTCTGACGCCGCTGGCGCGCGACGTGCTGGCGCATCTGCCCGATCCGCTGATGCTGCTGGACGTGGGTGGCCGCGTGCTCTTCGCCAACAGCGCGATGTACACGGTCATCGGCGTCGGCCCGGAGAACAAGCACGTCTCGCTGCTGCTGCGCACCCCGGCGGTGCTCGAAGCGATCGCGTACACCAGCGCGACCGGCGAGGACGCCACGGTCGAGTTCATCACGCCGGTGCCGGTCGAACGCCACTACCAGGCCTATACCGCGCGCATGGCCGGCAAGGTGACGACGCTGCTGCTGCACGACCTCACCGCGATCAAGCGCACCGAGCAGATGCGCGTCGATTTCGTCGCCAATGCCAGTCACGAGCTGCGCACGCCGCTGGCGGCGGTCGCCGGCTTCATCGACACGCTCAAGGGCCATGCCCGCGACGATGCCCAGGCGCGCGACCGCTTCCTCGACATCATGAGCGTCGAAGCCGGCCGCATGCGCCGCCTGATCGAGGACCTGCTGTCGCTGACCAGGATCGAGCTCAACGAGCATGTCCGTCCCTCGCTGCGCGTCTCGCTCGAAGCGATCCTGCGCGAGGCGATGGCTGCGCTCAGCCCGCTGGCGCAGATGGACGGCATTGCGCTCGAACTCAATGCCGAGCCGAGACTGCCGGCGGTGATGGGCGAGCGCGACGAGCTGATCCAGCTGTTCCAGAACCTGATCCACAACGCGATCAAATACGGCCGCAGCGGCGGCCATGTCGCCGTCACCATCCAGCGCGCGCCGGCGGTGGCGGGCGGGCGCGGCGTCGAAGGCATGCTCGCGATTGCGATCCGCGATGACGGCGAAGGCATCGCCGCCGACGCGATCCCGCGCCTGACTGAGCGCTTCTACCGCGTCGACGTGAAGCGCAGCCGGGAGAAGGGCGGCACCGGGCTGGGCCTCGCCATCGTCAAGCACATCGTCAACCGCCATCAGGGCCGCCTGACGATCGAGAGCAAGCTGGGCGAGGGCAGCACGTTTACAGTCCTGCTGCCGGTCGCACCCGCGGAATCCCAGGCATTTTCCGAGCCCGCTGTCGCATAATTGTTATATAACTGTCACATATACATGCGACCCAGCCGCTAATACGGGCCAGCGCGCGACCGCGCAGAGTCGGACACAAAACGATGAACGATCACACCGTGAAGGCTTTCAGCGAGCAGCTCGAAGGGTTGTCGGCGTCCATCGCCCAGATGGGCGGCCTCGCCGAGGCGCAGTTCGCCAACGCCATCGACGCCATCGCGCGGCGCGACACCGGCCTCGCCGAAAGCGCGGTCGGCGGCGACAAGCGCATCGACCAGCTGCAGATCGACATCGAAGACCGCGCCGTCAAGCTGCTGGCGCTGCGCCAGCCGATGGCGGTCGACCTGCGCCAGACCTTGGCCGCGATCAAGATCGCCAGCGAGCTCGAGCGCATCGGCGACCTCGCCAAGAACATCGCCAAGCGCGCCATCGTGCTCAACCGCGAAGCGCCGATCCGCCTCACTGCCTCGCTCGCCCGCATGGGCAAGCAGGCGCTGGCCCAGCTCAAGCAGGTGCTCGATGCCTATTCCGACCGCGACGCCGCCGCCGCCGAAGCGGTGTGGAAGCAGGACGGCGAGATCGACGAGACCTATAACAGCCTGTTCCGCGAGCTTCTGACCTACATGATGGAAGACCCGCGCACCATCGGCTCCTCGACCCATCTGCTGTTCATCGCCAAGAACATCGAGCGCA
>CAYXMO010000140.1:0-7746 GCA_964465935.1 uncultured Rhizobium sp. | reverse complement strand
GATGGCGACGCGCCAGCCGCCGGCGCCCGAGGTCATGCCGAAGAAGCCGGCGAGCCTGCGCACCACGTCGACCGACAGCACCGTCATCAGCTTTCCGGCATCGTTGAAGCCGCGCTTGAGGACGAGCAGGCCGGGGTGCGAGCCGGCGGCGAGCTGGATGGCGTTGGCTTCGCGTTCGGGCACCGAAAGGTCTTCGGCGCCGGTTGCCGTCGCGCCATAGGCCAGCATGTAGCGCGCGATGCGGTAGGCGAGCGTCGCTTTGCCGATGCCGGGCGGGCCGGCGAGCAGCCAGCCTTGCGGCGGATGGCCTGAGCGGATGGCGCGCGCGGCGCGGGCGAGCGCCATGTCCTGGCCGGCGAGGCGGATGGTCTGGCGCGGATGGCCGAAGCCTTCGAGACGGTCGGTCTCGGGCACATCTTCGGTTTTGAGGGCGCGGCTGCGCGGGGCCATTATTTGAGTTTGAACCGTTTGGCGACGGTCTTCCAGATGGCCTGCGCCAGGGTTTTCTCGTCGCCGGAGGCGTCGAGCACGATGCAGCGCGCCGGCTCGCGCCGGGCGATGGCGAGGTAGCACTGGCGCATGCGGTTGTGGAAATCGAGGTCGAAGCCTTCGAAGCGCATGTCCTTGGCGCGGCCCGCAGTGCGCGCCAGCCCCTGCTCCACCGGAAGGTCGAGGATCAGCGTCAGGTCGGGACGGAAATCGTCGAGCACCAGCGTTTCCATCCGGCGGATGGTCTCGCGCGCCAGGCCGTGGCCGGCGCCTTGATAGGCATAGGTGGAGTCGGTGAAGCGGTCGCAGATCACCCACTTCTTCGCCGCCAGCGCCGGCTTGATGCTGCGCTCGACATTGTCGCGCCTTGCCGCGAACATCAGCAGCGCCTCGGTCATCGCGTCCCAGCGCTGCGGATCGCCGTTGAGCACGAGTTTGCGGATATCCTCAGCGCCGGGCGAGCCGCCGGGCTCGCGGGTGGCGAGCGCGGCGATGCCGCGCTGATCGAGCGCCGCGACCAGCAGATGGATCTGCGTCGACTTGCCGGAGCCGTCGCCGCCTTCCAGCGTGATGAAGCGTGCCGGCTTTTTCATCGGCTGCCGAACAGCGCCTTGAGCCCCAGCGCCATGCGGCCGAAGAAGCCGATCTCGTCGACCGGCTGCGCCACGAATAGCGGCACGGTCAGGCCGGGAAAGTCCGGCGCGGTGATCGCCAGCGTGCCGACCTGCGCGCCTTGCGCCAGCGGCGCGCGCAGCGGGCCGGTGTAATGCACCGCGACTTTGAGGCCGGGGCGGGAGTCGACCTGCAGCGTCAGCACGACGGGCGATTTGACGGTCAGCGGCACCGCGTTTTGCGTGCCGGCGAACACGGCGGCGGAAGCGACGGCGTCGCCGGGCTTGAACAGCGTGTAACGGCGAAATTCGCGGAAGCCGGTCTCGACCAGGCGGGCGCCTTCGTCGGCGCGGTCTTTCTCCGACGCCATGCCGCTGGCGACGACAATGAGGCGCTGGCCGCCCCGGATCGCCGAACCGACGAGGCCGTAGCCGGCGGCGTCGATATGGCCGGTCTTCAAACCGTCGGCGCCCGGTGTGTTGAACAGGAGCGGATTGCGGTTGGGCTGGTGGATGTTGCTCCAGACGAAATCCCTCTCGCCGAAATAGTGATAGTAGGCGGGATAGTCGCGGATGATGTGGCGCGCCAGCTTGGCGAGGTCGAAGGCCGACATCAGCTGGCCGGGCGGGGTGTCGAGGCCGTCGGGATTGACGAAATGCGACTGGGTGAGGCCGAGCTCCTTGGCGCGGCGGTTCATCATCGTAACGAAACCCTCCACCGTGCCGCCGAGCGCCTCGGCGACGACGATGGTGGAGTCGTTGCCCGAGACCACGATGATGCACTGGATCAAATTCTCCGCCGACATGCGGTCGCCGATGTTGACGAAGCATTCGGAGCCGGCGCGCTCGCGCCAGGCGCGCTCGGAGACCGGGAAGGTGTCGCTGAGCTTGACGCGGCCGTCCTTGAGGCGCTGGAACAGCAGCTCAATGGTCATCAGCTTGCTCATCGAGGCCGGCGGCATCGGGGTGTAGGCGTCCTTCTGCCAGAGGACCTCGCCGCTGTCGGCGTCCATCAACAGCGCATGGCTGGCGGTGGTCGTAATCTCGGCGGCAGCCGGCGACGCGGCGGCGATGGCGAAGATGCAGAGCAAGGTGCCCCAAAGGCGATTCATGTACGCGACTCCGTGCAGACTCAGCGGTCGACGATGATTTGCGCGTCGTTACTACCAGCGCCGGAGAGCCGGGCCAACGCCGAATCCGCCGCACCCAACTCGTCATAAGGCCCCGAGCGCACGCGGTAGACGGTGCGGCCGTTCTGGGTGATCGGCGAGATCTGCAGGTCGCCGCCCAGGCGCTGCTGCAGCCGCGCGGCGTTGGCGTAAGACGAGAAGGCGCCGACCTGAACGTAGAGCCTGGTCGCGGGCGGAACCGGAACCTCGGACACCACGCCGGTGGGCTGGGTCGCGACGGCGGCGTCGGCAGACGGAACGACGGGGGCCGGCAGGCTGGTGGTCGCGACCGGCGGCGCGACGGCGGTGCCTGGCAGCGCGTCGAGCGCGGTCGCGGCGACGCGGCCGGTCGGCGCGGCGGGGACGGCGGACGCGATCTCGGGCGGCGTCTCGTCCGGCGGGGGGCGGCCGCCATCGAGATCGGCGCGCCCGACATAGGTCACGCGCACCCGGGCGGTGCCCTTCTGCTTGTAGCCAAGCAGCTCGGCGGCGCGCTCCGACAGGTCGATGATGCGGCCCTTGGCGAAAGGCCCACGGTCGTTGACACGCACGATCAGCGAGCGGCCATTGTCGAGATTGGTGACGCGGACATTGACGGGCAGCGGCAGCGTGCGGTGCGCCGCGGTCAGGTCCTGCGCGGTGTAGATTTCGCCATTGGCGGTGGCGCGATTGTAGAAGCCGGGGCCGTACCAGGAGGCGATGCCGGTCTCGTCGTAATCGGGCTGCTCGCGCGGATAATACCAGGTGTCGCCGATCTGGTAGGGCTTGCCGATCTTGTAGACACCGGCATTGGGCGGGACGGTGACGTCATTGAGATCGGGCGTGCTCGAACAGGCCGCCGCGAGCGCGGCGAATGAGACGACGGCGAAAAGCCGGTGCGCGGTGTGGAGCATGACGGTCGAATCAAGCCTCGAGCCCGGCGGGAGGGTAAGCGAGGTGGGGGCGGCGCTCAACGGCGGGGAATTGCGTAGCGTCATCACATATACAGGCGCCGTTGCGCCAAACTGGCCATTCGCGCCGGCTTCGGCGAAGATCGCGAAAGCGCCGGCCCTGATCGTGCGCCCATTCGAGGGGAACGCGCCCGCATGCCGGCCATACCCGTCTATTTCATTACCAACCGCAACAAGGTCGACACCGCCGATGTGTTCGGAGGCGAGCGGGTTACGGACGATCCCAAGCTTCTCGCATTCGGCAAGGCCTATGCAGAGAACGTCGACCCCGCCAACGACATGAGTCCGCGGTTCGGCGGCGTCGAGTCCTGGCAATATGAGGGATTTGCGGCGCGGATCGAAAACGAAATCACGACCTCGCGGCAAAACCTGCTGGTGTTCCTGCACAGCGGCTCGACCGAATTCGCCGCCGCGATCGCACGCGCCGGCCATCTGCAGAGCTGGTTCGCCGCGTCCGGAGCGAACGATGCCGACACGTTGGCGATCGCGCTGAGCTGGCCGTCGCCCGGAACCGTCGTGGCGCTGCCGCCGCGGTGGCCGCAAGACGCCTACTTCACGGACCAGGATCACGCGGAACGGTCGGCCTTCCACATGGCGCTGGCGCTGCGCGAGATCGCCGATATCTTGGCGCGCAGCCGCGCGACACACCCGGGGCGCAAGGCGTTCCTGCTGGCCCACAGCATGGGCAATCATGCGCTGGCTCGCGGCGTCCAACGCCTGGCGGACGACCAGACGCTGCCGCCGCTGGCGTTCAACGAAGCATTCCTGGTCGCGGCCGACGAGCCGGACGACACCTTCGATCAGCCGGCGAACGGCGGACTCAGCGCCTTGCCGCGGCTGGCGCGGCGGATCTCGGTCTATTACAGCCGCGCCGACCCTCTCATGGTCTTGAGCTGGATCGCCAACCGGCGCATTCCGTTGGGGCGCAGAGGGCCGCGTGCCGGCAGCCGTGCCGCCGCGGCTTTCCATTTGCGCGACTGCACGCGGATCCTCGACTACAACCCGGTCTATCCGGCAGACGCGCTGCACGAATATTTCCGCAAATCCGCCACCGTGCGCGGCGACATCGCGGCGCGCATGGCGTCGGCCTGAGACGGTTCAGCGGCGGCGAGGCTTCGCGGCAGGCTTGCGGACGGACGCCTTGCGCCCCGCCGCCGGGCGTTTCTTCGCGGCCATGCCGGCGAGATAGTCGCGCAGCTTGATCGAGATCGCCGGCTCGGCAATGACCGCGTCGCGCAAATCCTTGACCGCCGACGACGGCGGCGCCCTGCCCTCGCCGAATTCCGCGATGCTGTCGGCAAGCTTGCGGTTGCGGGTGGCGGCGAAGAGCTGCTCCGCTTCCACTTCGTACATCTTGCCGAGCTCGGATCGGCGGGAGCCGGGGAACAAAGCGTCTAGGTAGGGAGACACCACATCCGCATCCGGCGGCGCGGCCTCGCCGGCGGCGTTCACGGCCGGCGGGTGCTTGAGCATCTCATTGGCATTGAGCAGGCCGCGTCCGAAGTGCAGGGAATCGCGCGTCGGCGTCGCACTGGCGAACAGGGCCTGGACACAGGCATCGACGCGAGCGGGCCCCCGCGGGAGGCCGTATTTCTCAAGCCAGAGAGCGCAGGCGGCTGCGATCTGCGGCGCGGCGGACGAGGTGCCGCCGAAATCCATGCTCTCCTGCTCGGTGATGTCACCTTCGAGGCTCTTGATGCCGTGCGCGTAATAGACGTTCGGGGTAAAGGCGGTGACGCCCTTGGCCATGACGGAAGACGGACCCCAGCAGCCCTGCATCACGCCGTTTTTTGTCGTCGTGTAGGGCGTCTTGGCGAAGGTCGCGCCATGCGCCGACACCACGTGACTGAAGCGGGCGGGCCACAGAGTCTGATGGGTCGGAATATCCATGCCCAGGATGCGAAAACTGTTGCCGGCCGCTGCGACGATGACGATTCCGGCGGCATAGGCGCGGTTCACCGCTTTCGCCCAAGCCAGGCTCGGCAACCCACCGGCGCTGATGCTCAAGACGTCGCAGCAATTTGCGGCATCGGCGCGCGGCGCCAGCGCATAGTCGATGCCGCGGGCCATGTTTCGCGTGAAGAGGTGAATCACGGATCGTGAAATGCGCACCGGAACGACCTCGGCGCCGGGCGCGCCGCCGATCTTGCCCTTGAAGGGCTGGCTGTTGTAGCGGAAGTCGTAGTCGATATCGGTTCCCGCCAGCAGAGCCATGGTGGCCGTTCCGTGCCACGGCATGAGCAGCAGTCCCTCATCGCCGGGATCGACGGCCTTGTCGTTCTCCTCGACATAGTTCCAGCCCAGCTTGGTGCGGAGCTTTGCGGGCGCGGAGGGATGCAGGTGGCCGTCCTTGTCCACCAGATAACCGGTATCGAGATGGGCGATGCGGATGCCCGTTCCGTCCGCCAGCAAGCGTGCCGACGCGAAGTCGGTGTAGCCCGGCGCCAGATGCCAGCCGGCATTCGCCGAGTCCGACGGACCGGGGGGATAATCGGGGCTGATGACCTCGTCGGACAGGTCGGCCACCGTTTCATGCAGGATGTCGGGCTCGACATAGACCGGGCCGGCCGCCAGCTTTTTGGCAAAGGAATGCTTGCCGTTGCCGGCCTCGCGGTGCGCGATGTCCCACGGATTTTCGCCGGTATAGGGCGCACTGAAGACGACCCATTCGCGGTCGTCGGCACCGGTAAAGCGCTCGCGGATTCCCGCCCGGGCGCTGTTCTCGAACAGCGGGCGAAGGTTGCGATCCGCCATGGCGTGCACCGACCGCCCTTCGGCGTCGAACAATTGCGAGAACGCGGCGCGCGAAATTCTCGCGAGCATCATGCCGCTATGGATCATGGACAGCCCCTCCAGCGTGTCGAAGTCGACGAGACGATATTTGCCGGCGCCGGTATGCTCAAAGCGGGAAGATCGGTTGGGCGCCGATAAGAAAGACCGAACGGAGCCGTTTGCGGGACGTTCGCGGCATACTTACGCTAGTATGCGCGCGCGGGCTAGGTCGCCACGGCGCTTGGGCGGTTCTATAGTGCGCGCCGCCGCCGGCGCGGACCGCAGGCGGAGTACAATATCGAAGGGGGATTTTCATGGCTGGCGAAGGCTTGGGCAAATGGTTGACCATCGCGGCGGTGCCGGCGGCGGCGCTGCTGGTCGGGATCGTGGCGTTCGCCGCTGAC
Organism: uncultured Rhizobium sp.; assembly: GCA_964465935.1. Classification (GTDB taxonomy): domain Bacteria; phylum Pseudomonadota; class Alphaproteobacteria; order Micropepsales; family Micropepsaceae; genus Rhizomicrobium. The sequence continues at coordinate 1,351 of CAYXMO010000140.1, read as the reverse complement.
AAGCCGCCGGCGCCGCCGAGCCGCGCCGATCAGTATTCCGGAAAATTCTTCAAGGCCGAGGAGACCGTCACGCAAGGCGCGGTCAACGGCGTTGCCTATGACGCGATCGCCGGCACCATCGTGGTGCATCCCGACGACTGGAACGACGCGGCGCAGAGCGGCGGCGCCAAGAACCCCGACGCCAAGGGCGACGAGACCTCGCCCGAAGCATCGATGTTCTTCGTCTACTACGCCAAGCGCGGCGCCAGCGCCGAGCAGCGCCCGATCACCTTCCTGTTCAACGGCGGCCCCGGCTCCTCGACGGTGTGGCTGCACATGGGCGCCTTCGGGCCCAAGCGCGTGGTCACCGCCGACGACAGCCATACCGCCTCGGCGCCTTATAAGCTGATCGACAACGAGTCGACGCTGCTGGACGCCAGCGACCTGGTCTTCATCGACGCGCCCGGCACCGGCTTCAGCCGCATCGCCGGCAAGGACAAGGAGAAGGCGTTCTATGGCGTCGATGTCGACGCCAAGGCGTTCGCGAACTTCATCAAGCAGTTCCTCGCCAAATACAGCCGCTGGAATTCACCCAAATACCTGTTCGGCGAAAGCTATGGCACGCCGCGCGCTTCAGTGGCGGCCAATCTGCTGGAATCGAACGACAGCGTCGATCTGAACGGCGTCATCCTGCTGTCGCAGATTTTGAACTTCGACCTCTCGGTCGACGGCGCCGAGGCCAATCCGGGGATCGACCTGCCCTATGAGCTGGCGCTGCCGACCTATGCCGCCACCGCGTGGTACCACAACAAGCTGCCGGGCAAGCGGCCCGGCGACCTCACCGCCTTCGTGCAGGCGGCCGAGCGCTTCGCGATGGGCGAATACGCCGCGGCGCTGGGCACCGGGCTCAGCCTGTCGCCGCAGCGCCGGGCGTATATCGCCGGCAAGCTGCGCGACTTCACCGGCCTGCCGCTGGCTTACATCCTCAAAGCCAATCTGCGCATCGAAGGCGGCGAGTTCGAGAAGAACCTGCAGGACGACAACGGCCTGACGACGGGGCGGCTCGACACGCGCTTCTCGGGGCCCTCGCTCGATCCCTTGAGCAAGGAGTCGGATTACGATCCGCAATCGGCGGCGATCAGCTCGGCCTATGTCTCGGCGTTCAACGACTATGTCCGCGGCAAGCTCAACTACGGCCAGGGAAAGCGCTTCCTGCCGGAGGTCAACGTCTTCAAGGACTGGGACTTCAAGCACCAGCCGCCCGGCGTCGGTTTCCCGCTGCCCAGCGCGCCGAACGTGATGCCCGACCTCGCCACCGCGATGAAGCAGAACCCGAACCTGAAGGTGATGGTGAACGGCGGCTATTACGACC
>CAYXMO010000139.1:0-7772 GCA_964465935.1 uncultured Rhizobium sp. | reverse complement strand
TTTCTCGGCTGGGCCAGCGTGATGGCGTCGCGCAGCCAGCTGGCGCGCGGCTGGTTCGAGATCGTGCTGCGGCGCGACGACGCGTTCTGCTTCGAATTCGCGAAATATCTGACGCTCGCCAAGGCGGTGTCGTGGTGGCACTGGTCGCTGTTCCTGGTCGCCGAGATCGACGGCGAAGCCGCTTGCGCGATGTGCGGCTTCGGCGACGACAGCGTCTACCGCAATTCCATGGCCGCCATGGCCGAGGCGGGCGACCGCATGGGCATCTCCAAGGAGGAGCAGGCGCAATTTTGGCCGCGCGGCCGCTTCATCGTCTCGCCGTCGACCAGCGAGGACGGCGCCTGGACGATCGAGAACGTCGCGACCAAGCCGCAATTCCGCAATCGCGGCATCGCGGCGGCCTTGATGGCGGCGGAGCTGGACGTCGCGCGCGCCAAGGGCTTCAAGCGCGCGCAGATCAGCTTCTTCATGGGCAACGCGCCGGCGGAACGCTCCTACACCAGGGCCGGCTTCACCTTCGCCGAGGACAAGACGGCGCCCGATTTCGAAGCCGCGCTCGGCATCCCGGGCGTGCGGCGGCTGGCGCGCGACCTGTGACGCCGCTCAGGCGGCAACCGCCACCGGCGGCGTCAGGCCGAGCGCCGACAGCGGACCTTCGAGCACGGCGTAGCGGAATTGTTCCTTGGTCGCTTCGGCGCCGGTGAGATCGGGCGCCAGCGACTTGCCGCCGGGCAGTTTCAGGCTGCCGAAATTGGCTTTCTCGAACTTGGCATGCGCCAGCTTGGCGCCGCGGAACGAAGCGCCGCGCAGATCGGCGTCGGAGAAATCGCATTCGCGCAGATCGGCGCCGTCGAAGCGCGCGCCCTGGAGCTGACAGCCGGCAAAGCTGAGCCCGACCGCCATGACGCGGCGCAGCGAGATGCCGGTGAGCGGCTTGCCGGCGAGATGCTCGGCGACGACGCGCAGATCCTCGCCGTCGAGCACCGCGGGCGCACCCTTGGTGGCGCCGCTCGAAATGCAAAGCTGGTGGCCTTCGAGCTTGGCCTTGATCGCTTCGGCCTTGGCGACGGCTTCCGGCGTCGCGTCCATCACGCAGCCTTCCAGCGCCTCGGGCGGCAGCACATGGCCGGCGAGATTGGCGCCGGTGAGCACTGCGTTCTTGAAGGAGACATTGGCGAGCTGGGCGTTCTTGAAATTGGCGCCCTGGAGCAGCGCACCCTCGAAGTTCACGCCGTCGAGGCGGGCATGGCCGAACGACACGCCCTTGAGCGAGGCGTTCGAAAAGTCCACGCCGACGCTCTGTTCGGCGCCTTCGGCGGCACCGGGGCCGCGATAGGCGACGGTGGCGGCGCGCAGATCGGCGCCGTCGAGCTTGGCGAAGGCGAGCTTGGCGCCGCAGATCGAGGCGCCGCGCATGTCGGCCTTCATCAGCCGCGCCGAAGACAGATCGCTGTCGCGCAGATCGGCACAGTGAAGGTTGGCGCGCTCCAGATTGGTGCCGAACATCGTGGCGGCGACCAGCGAGGCGAAGGAGAAGTCGGCCTCGGCGAGATTGCGGTTGGCGAGATTGAGGCGGTCGAGCTTGGTGCGCGACAGCTCGGCCTTGGCGGCGCCCTTCTGATAGGTGAGCAGGCGCTCATGCGCCAGCAGGGCTGCGTTCAGCTCCTGCTGCGTCAGCACTCGGCGTTGTTCCAGGTTCTTGAGCATTACGCGCCCCAGATCCTCGTGGCACCCAGCCCAATGCGCGGCTGTGCACCCGATCATTGCCGCAAGTCGTGAACAAGCGATTGCCGCGGCGGGGCGATTGGCTCGAATTGATGCAATCAGGCTTAACGAAGGCTTAGCGCCGCCCGAACAGCCGCTCGATGTCGCTGAGCTTGAGCTCGACATAGGTCGGGCGGCCGTGATTGCACTGGCCGCTATGCGGCGTCGCCTCCATCTCGCGCAACAGCGCGTTCATCTCCTCGGCATTGAGACGGCGGCCGGCGCGGACCGATGTGTGGCAGGCGAGCGTGCCGGCAACCGCCTCCAGCCGCTCCTTCAAGGACAGCGCCTTGCCGGTCTCGGCGATGTCGTCGGCAAGGTCGCGGACCAGGGCCTTGATGTCGGCGGCGCCCAGCATCGCCGGCATTTCGCGCACCATCACCGCGTCGGGACCGAAGGCTTCGACGACAAGGCCAAGCTCGGCCAACTCGCCGGCACGCGACGCGACGCGCGCGACTTCGGCAGGGTCGAGCTCGACGATTTCAGGGATCAGCAGAGGCTGGCGAGCGACGCCGCCATCGGCCAGCGCCGCCTTCATGCGCTCATAGACGAGCCGCTCATGCGCCGCGTGCTGGTCGACGATGACGATGCCGTCGGCGGTCTGCGCCACGACGTAAGTCTGGTGCAGCTGGGCGCGCGCGACGCCGAGCGGCAGGTCCGGCACAGGCGCCACGGCCGGTTCTTCGACGCGCGCGGCGGGCGCGGTCCCCTCAGGCAAGAGCGGCGCATAGAACGAGCGTCCGGGATCGTTCAGGCCGGGACGCGGTGTGTAGTCCTGCTGATAGTAGGGCGCGTTCGCCTGCGGACGCAGCGCCGCCAGTGCGGCTCCGGCAACGGTGGTCGAGGCGCGATGGCCGGCGTCGGCCAGCGCATGTTTGAGCGACGACACGATCAGCCCGCGCACCAGGCCGGCGTCGCGGAAGCGGACCTCGGTCTTGGCGGGATGAACGTTGACGTCGACGAAGGTGGGATCGCATTCCAGGAACAGCGCCAGTGCCGGGTGGCGGTCGCGGGCGAGGAAATCGGCATAGGCGCCGCGCACCGCGCCGACCAGCAGCTTGTCGCGCACCGGGCGGCCGTTGACGAACAGGAACTGCATCTGCGCGTTGGCGCGGTTATAGGTGGGCAGGCCGGCAAAGCCGGTGAGGCGCAGGCCCTCGCGCTCGACATGCACCGGCGCCGCGTTGTCGGCGAAGTCCTTGCCCATGATCTTCGACAAGCGCTTGAGCCGCGGCGCCAGCAGATCGGTCTCGGCCGGCAGCTCCAGGGTGCGGCGCCCATCCATGGTCAGCGTGAACCCGACGCCGGGCCGCGCCATGGCAAGACGCTTGATCACGTCGAGGGTCGCCAGATCTTCCGAGCGTGCCGATTTGAGGAATTTCAGACGCGCCGGCGTCGCGAAGAACAGCTCGCGCACTTCGACGCGAGTGCCGTGCTGGCCATGGGAGCGAAACCCGGCGGGCGCCGGCGGGCTGAGGACACCGCCGTCGACTCTGATGGCATGCGCCTCGCCGGCCGCGGTGCGGCTGGCGATGGCGAGGCGGGCGACGGCGCCGATCGACGGCAGCGCCTCGCCGCGAAATCCCATCGTCACGATGTGCGAAAGATCGTCGTCATCGAGCTTGGAGGTCGCGTGGCGTTCGATGGCGAGGAGCAGATCGCCCTCCGCCATGCCTTCGCCGTCGTCCTCGACCAGGATCAGGGCGGCGCCGCCATTCGCGGTGGCGATCTCGACGCGCGTGGCGCCGGCATCGAGCGCGTTCTCGGCCAGCTCCTTCACCGCCGCAGCCGGGCGCTCGACCACTTCGCCGGCGGCGATGCGGTTGACGGTTCCCTCGGAAAGGCGTCGAATCTTCATCGCCGGACTATAGGAGCCGGGTGCCGCCGGAAAAACCGCGTGGACATAGAGGGATGTGGACAACGGGCGAGGAAAGAAAAGAGACGCCTAGTTCCCGGCCAAAAACTCCCGCGCCAGCACTTTGCCTTCTTCCACGCCCGGCTGGTCGAAGGGATCGACGCCCGTCAGCCGTCCCATCAGGATGGTCTCGAGCATGAAATGCATCATCAGCGCGCCGAAGCTGCGCTCGTCGATCGCCGGCAGATGGATGGTGCGGACGGGGCGCTTGTTGCGCGACAGCGTTTGCGCCGTGGCGCGTGCCTCGGCATCGACCAGGTCGCCCATGGTGCGTCCCGCGAGATAGCCGAGCCCGAGCGCTTCGGCGCGCTCGCGCGGCGCGGCGGGGCCTTTGCTTTTCGTGTCGGTGGAAAGGATCGTGTAAAGCGTATCGTTCGGCCCGTCGCGGAAGTGCTGGAGCTGGCTGTGCTGGTCGACCGGGCCGACCGCTGCGACCGGCGTCGAACCCTTGCCGTCTTTTCCTAAGCTTTCGGCCCAAAGCTGGCGCCACCAGGCGCCAAGCGTCGCGAGCTTGTCGGCATAGTTCCACAGCACCGTCTCACGCATGCGGCCCTCGCGGGCGAGTGCGTGATGCAGCGCGGCGCCGGCGAGCGGACCGTTGGCTTCGCCGTTCGCCGCGAGGGTCGCTTCCACGACGGATTTGGCGCCGGCGCGGATGGCGGCGACGTCGAGGCCCATGATCAGCGCCGGCAGGACGCCGACCATGCTGAGCACCGAGTAGCGCCCGCCGATGCCGAGCGGATGATCGAGCACCGGCGCAGCGATGGACTGGGCGAACGATTTCAGAGCGCTCGGCTTGGGTTCGGTGACGATGGCGAAATGGTATTTGAGATATTTGCCGCCGCCCGCTTTTTCGATCGCGTCGGCGGCGGTGAGCGCCTGCATCAGTGTCTCCGCAGTGCCGCCGGACTTGGAGATCGCGATGAAGCGCGTCGTCTTGAGGTCGAATGCGGCGAGCGCCTTGGACCAGCTCTCCGGATCGGGATTGTCGTGGAAGGTGACGCGCGGGCCTTTGTCGCTGCTCAGCGCCTTGAGCGCCTTGCCGCCGAGGCTGGAGCCGCCGATGCCCAGCACCGCGACGTCCGAGGTATCCTTGCAGAAGCTGGCGGCGACGGCCTGTGCCGCTTCGATGTCGTCGCTGCGATCGGCGATGCCTAAGAGTTCGAGCGATTTGTCCTTCGCCGATTGGCGCAGCCAGGCGAGCGCGGCTTCACCCTCTTTCAGCGCGGCGTCAAAAGCGGGACGCGGGCAGGCCCCGGGGCCGCCCAGGGCAAGATCGAGAGAGATCGAAAAAGGCAGCGCGGTCATGCGGCGATCCTAGCGGATATCCATGAACAACTCAGTGGTGTGCCGGCGGTTTCCCGGGCGCGGCCGCGAGTTTGATGCTGCCGCCGACAACCACGGTCAGCCGGGCGGGATCGAAAAGCCGGGCGGCCCGGCGGACCTGTTCCAGCGTCAAAGCCTCGATCAGGCTGTTGCGGCGGGTGACGTAGTCCAGCGGCAGGCCGGCGCGCTGGAAGGCGCCCAGCTGCGCCGCGATCCCGGCATTGGAGGAAAACGCCAGCGGATAGGAGCCGGTCAAATAGGTCTTGGCATCGGCGAGCTCTTGCGCCGTCGGGCCGTGCGCCGCGAAATCCGCCAGCACGGCGCGCACCACGGCAAGCGATTGCGCCATGCCGTCCTGCCGGGTCGCGACCTGCCCCAGCACCAGGCCGCCGCCGTGGAAGTCGCTCATCGTGGTCGAGATGCCATAGGTCAGGCCGCGCTTGGCGCGCACCTCGGTGGTCAGGCGCGAGGCGAAGCCTCCGCCGCCGACGATGTAATTGGCGACATAGGCGGCGAGGAAGGCGGGGTCGTCACGCGGCAGGCCCGGCAGGCCGAAGATCGCGGTCGGCTGCGGCACCGGCATGGCGACGATCGTATCGCCTGGCGCACCGGCGTGAAGCACGGGCGGCGGCGGCGCGGGAGCTGCGGCGGGCAACGGGTCGAACGCGGATTTGAGGAGCGCGGCCAGCGCTGCGGCCTCGATGTCGCCGGAGGCCGCGATCTTGACGCCGCCGCGCACCCAATGGCTGCGCGCGAAGGCTTTCAGATCGGCAGCATCGATCGCGCCGATTCCGGCCGCGTCGCCGTTGACGGGATGGGCGTAGGGATGGTTGCCGAAATAGACCTGGTAGAAGCGGTTGGCCGCGACCGCGGCGGGATCGGACGCGTCCTGCGCGATCGATTGCAGCATCTGGGCGCGCACCCGCTCGACGGCGTCGGCGTCCATCCGCGGCTGGCGCAAGGCGAGCGCCACGAGGCGGAAAGCATCCTTGATCTGCGACGACAGCGCCGTGACCGTGAGCACGAAACAGTCGCGGTCGGGCGCGAACGAAAGCTGGATGGCACGGTTGGCGAGTTCGCCCTGATAGGCCTCCGAGCGGATGTCGCCGGCGCCCTCGTTGAACATGTAAGCGGCGAAGGCGGCAAGACCGGCCTTGCCCTTGGGGTCGTAGACCGAACCGGCCGGCAGCGCGATCGAGACCGCGACCATCGGCATGGTGTGATCTTCCTCGAACCACACCTGCGCGCCGGCACCGATGTCGAGCGCGCGCGGCGCCGAGGCGGCGGCCGGCGACAGCGCGGCGGCGAGCAGGAGCAACGCCAAGGCGAGCGTCTTCATGCATGCCCCGGCGTGAGATAGAGCGTCACCGCGTTGCGGCGGTCCAGCGCCTGCGCGGCGGCCGCTTGCACGGCATCGGCGCTGACGGCTTCGATGCGGCGCGGCCAGTCCTGCACGTCGGCCGCGGTGAGGCCCAGGGCGAGCGCCTGGCCGTAGGCCGTCGCCATCGATAACTGGCTGTCGCGGCGGAAAACCTCGCCGGCGACGAGCTGGGTCTTGATGTGGACGAGGTCCGCCGCGGGCGGCGGCATCGCGGCGCATTGCTTGAGCAGCGCATCGACAGCGTGTTCGAGCGTTTCGAGCGAAACGCCGGGACGCGGCGTGGCATAGATCGAGAATGCCGCCGAATTGCGTGTATCGCTGTCGTAGGACGCGCCGGCATCGGTCGCCAGCTTCTGTTCGACGACGAGCTTTTGGTAGAGAAGACTGGTCGAATCCTGGCCGAGCAGCGCCGCCAGTACTTCCAGCGCTTCGGCCTGGCCGGGCTTGCCGCTGACATAGCCGGGCACCCGCCAGGTGCGGCCGAAGCTGGGCACCGGCGCGTCGGGGCGCGCGATCACCAGACGGGTTTCGCCCAGGCGCACCGGCTCGGCGAACGGCACGCGCGGTTCGACGGCACGTGCCGGCACCTGGCCGAGCGTTGCCGCGGCGTCGGCCTTCACCTCGTCCGGCGTGACGTCGCCGGCGATCACCAGGATCGCGTTGTTGGGGGCATAGTGACGGTCGTAGAACGCCTGCGCTTGCGCGCGTCCGAGGCGCTGCACTTCCTGCGGCCAGCCGATCACCGGCCGGCCATAGGGATGCGAAAGGTAGAGCGCGGCATCGACCTGCTCCGCAGCCAGCGCCTGCGGACTGTTGTCGACGCGCATGCGGCGCTCTTCGAGCACGACATCGCGCTCGGTGCGCACCGCGGCGTCCGAGAGGTCGAGATGCGCCATGCGGTCGGCTTCCAGCGCCATCGCCAATTTGAGGTGGTCGCGTGCCAGCTGCTCGTAGAACGCGGTGTAGTCTTCGGTGGTGAAGGCGTTGCTGTCGCCGCCATGGCGCGCCAGCATCATGGTGAAGGCTTCGCCCGGCGCCGCCTTGGTGCCGCGGAACATCATGTGCTCGAAGAAATGGGCGAGGCCCGAATGGCCGGGCGGATCGTCCATGGCGCCGACCTTGTACCAGATCATCTGGGTGACGACGGGCGCGCGGTGATCGGGAATGACGACGACCGCCATGCCATTGGCAAGCGTGAACTGGGCGATCGCGGGTGGCGCGGCGGACGCAGTGGTCACCAGGCCGAGCGTGGCGAGAAACGCAAACACGCTGCGCTTCACGACGAAACGAAATCGATGATTACGGTAGGCCAACGCGTTCTTAGAACGGCCAGAGATGATCGAGCCAATCGTCATCCGAATTCGAGTCGGAGGGCGCGGGCGGTGG
>CAYXMO010000138.1:1842-7773 GCA_964465935.1 uncultured Rhizobium sp. | reverse complement strand
GTCAACGGCAAGGTCGATACGCTCGAGGGCCTGAAGGAGAACGTCATCGTCGGCCGTCTGATCCCGGCCGGCACCGGCGGCGCCATCGCGCGTCTGCGTCACGTGGCGACCGAACGCGACAAAGCGATCCAGGAAGAGCAGGCCAAGAATCAGCCTGTCGCCCAAATCGAAGGCCCGCAGCAGGCCGCCGAATAGACGCCGTCCTTATCCTCCCCCGCGAAGCGGGGGAGGTGGCTCGCCCGTACCTCACGGGCGAGACGAAGGGGGCAGCGCCGCTCAAAGATCAAAAAGGCCGCTGGCGACAGCGGCCTTTTTTGTGGTTCGGAAAATATATTGACTCAGTCAATTTATAGACTAAGTATAACTTCATGCCCCTGCGAGACCAAAAGCGCGCGAAACTCCGCGCCGAAATCCTGAAGGCCTGCGAGACGCTGTTCCGCGCCCGCGGTTTCGGCGAAACCGGCATCGACGACATCACGGCCAAGGCCAAGATCAGCCGCCAGACCTTCTTCAACTACTTCTCCGGCAAGGATGCGGTCCTGGCCGAGCTCGGCCTCGCGTGGCTGAAACGCCAGGCGGCCGTCCCCACGGCGCCCGCGAAACCCGGCCCGGTGCTCGCCGCCGCGCGCCGCGCGGTGCTGGTCCAGGCCCGCGCCATCGCAGCCGACCGCGATTTCATGCGCCTGGTCGTCACCCATGCCGGATTGTTCGGGGCGGGGCAGGGCGCCGCCGATCATGGCCGCGCCATCTTCGAAGCGGTGGCCGCGGTGATCCGCGCCGGGCAGGCGGCCGGCGAAATCCGCCGCCAACTCGATCCGCTGCAGGCGGCGCAAGCCTATGTCTCGACCATGCTGATGACGGTGCGCCTGTGGCTCACCGGCTATTGGGGCTCGTCCGACAGCCTGGAGCGCCGGATGAGCGCCGCTATCGACATCCTCGAAGGCGGCCTCAAGGCGCGCAAGTGAAAGAAAGCGGCATGACGCCCGCGCCGCGGGCCGATTTCGGAAACTGGATTCGCCGGCGCATCGTCGTGCGCTATCTGCTCGTGGGCGTGGCGCTCGCCGCCGCCGGCTTTGCCGCCGCCGATCCGCTGTGGCGCGGCTTGGCCTGGGCCGCCGCCGCTTTTCCGCTCCTGCTCGGCCTCTACCTCCTTCACCTCTATGTCCGCTTCTCCGATTTCGGCGGCGGCGTGCAGCGCGCGCTGTGGGATCGCGTTGTCGGGCAGCTCGATTGGGACGGCAAAGGGCGCGCCTTGGATGTCGGCACCGGCCAGGGCGCGCTGGCGATCGCAATGGCGGAGAAATACCCGCAGGCCGAAATCCTCGGCGTCGATCTGTGGGCGGCGGACTGGGAATATTCGAAGTCCGCCTGCGAGCGCAATGCGCGGCGGCGCGGTGTCGCGGACCGCGTGCGCTTCGCGCTCGCCAGCGCGTCGCAGCTGGCCTGCCCGGATGCGACGTTCGACGCCGTCGTCAGCCACTTCGTGTTTCACGAGGTCGAGGGCGGCGCGCCGCAGGCCGTCCGCGAAGCCTTGCGCGTGCTGAAGACCGGCGGCGCCTTCTGTTTCCAGGACATGTTCTTCGATCCGAAATTCTACGGCGACGCCGAAGCCTTCGCGCGGACCGTTCGCGGCTGGGGCGTCGCGGACGTCCATCTCGTCAAGCTGAGCGCGCGGATGGCGATCCCGCACCTCATGCGCGGCCGCCGCGTCTTGGGCGCCGCCGGGCTTCTCTACGGCCGCAAATAGGAGTCCGAAAACGGCGCAAGAAACAGGTGGCTCCGGCACGCGCGCGGAGTACGCTGATGGCATGACGGATCAACAAACCATCCGCTGGGGCTCGTTCGACACCCGCTTCGGCCGCTTCGGCGCCGTGGTCGACGAAGCCGGCACGCTGGTGCGCTTCCGCTTCCATGCCGAGCGCCGCCCGGCCACCGGCGTCGAAGACGAGGGCGCCATCGCCGGCGTCCGCACCCAAGTGGAAGAGTATTGCGCCGGCAAGCGCCGGACCTTCGATCTGCCCTACCGTTTCGCCGGCGGCGCGCCGTTCGAGCGCACGATCTGGGAAGCGATGGCGCGCATCCCGTTCGGCGAGACCGTCACCTATGGCGCGCTGGCGAAGGATGCCGGCGACCCCAACGCCGCGCGCGCCGTCGGCGTCGCCTGCAACCGCAACCCGCTGCCCCTGATCGTGCCATGCCACCGTGTCGTCGGCGCCGGCGGCGCCCTGGTCGGCTTCGGCGGCGGCTTGCCGCTGAAACGCGCACTGCTCGATTTCGAGTCGGTGATCGTGGGCCGCCCGCGCGACCTGTTCGCGACCGCTTAGACCAGCGCCCGCACCTGCGGCGCCGGATGCTGGCGCAGCGCCGCCGCGATGTTGCTCCGCGTCGGCTCCGGCGCGGTGTCGAGCGCTACCGCGAACCAGCGCAGCGCCTCGTCCAAACGGTCTTCGTCGCACAGGATGGTCGCGTAGTTGTAGGCGCCGCGGAAATAACCGCGCTCGGCCGACAGCCGGTACCAGTCGCGCGCCGCGCCGGCATCGCGTGCCGTGCCCCAGCCTTGCTCGTAGCAGCGCGCCAGAAGGTTCATCGCACGCTCATGGCCTTGGCCTGCCGCGCGCGCATACCAGCCGAACGCCGCCGCCGCGTCCCGCGCCACGCCGTTCCCGTCGAGCAGCAGATGCGCCAGATTGTATTGCGCCCAGGCCAGCCCGGCCTCGGCGGCGCTGCGATAGCGCGCCGCGGCGGCGGCGAAATCCTGCGCCGTGCCCCAGCCGTTCTCGTAGCAGCGGCCGAGCATGTTCAACGCTTCCGCATCGCCATCCTTGGCGGCGCACAGGAAGCACGCGAATGCCGCCTGGGCGTCGCGCCCGATGCCTTCGCCTTTCAGCAGCATGCGCCCCAGCCGCACCTGCGCCTCCGGCACGCCGCACGCCGCCGCTGCCTGCACCCACGCTGCCGCGTCGTCGCCGCCGAGCGCCGCACGCAGCTGTTCGCGCGACATCATGCTCAGCGCCGCCACGCGCCAGGCATCGTGCGAACTCGGCGCGTTCATGCCGGCTCGCCCCATTTGCGCACCAGGTTGTGATAGAGCGCGGTCAGCCGCAGCACCGCCGGACTATCCTTGGCGGTTTGCGCCATCTCGACGATCGAGCGGTCGAGATCGAACAGCATCGCGCGCTCGGCGTCGTCCTTGACCATGCTCTGGATCCAGAAGAACGAGGCGAGGCGCGCGCCCCGCGTCACCGGCGCGACGCGGTGCAGGCTGGTGGCGGGATAGAGGATGAGGTCGCCGGCCGGCAGCTTGACGCTGTGCGTGCCATAGGTGTCCTGCACGACCAGCTCGCCGCCGTCATAGTCCTGCGGCGCATTCAGGAACAGCGTCGCCGACACGTCGGTGCGCAGCCGCCGCGCCGTGCCCGGCACCTGGCGGATGGCGTTGTCGACATGGCCGCCGAAATTCATTCCGGCTTCGTATTTGTTGAACAGCGGCGGATAGATCAGCGCCGGCAGCGCCGCGGCGATGAACAGCGGCGCCCGCTCCAGCGCCCGCGCCACGATCATCCCCAGTTCGCGCGCCTCGGCGCCGGTCTCGGCGAGCTGCAGGTTCTCCTTGACCTTGACCGATTGGTGTCCGGCCGTGACGCGCCCATCCTCCCACTGCGCTGCCATCAGCCGCTCGCCGATCTTGCCGAGCTCGTCCGCGGTCAGGATATTGGGAATATGGAGCAGCATGAGGGTCTCCAAACGCAATCGGGTGAAGCTGCTTCAGCTTCACCCGCAATTGCGCCTCCGTCAAAGCGCCTAGAGCGACGCCGTTGCCGTCAGCAGGAAGGTCCGCCCAGGCCCCGGCACCGTATGGTTCTCGCTGGCCCGCACGAAGTACGAATTGCCGAAATAGAACTCGTCGGTGAGATTGTAGGCGTTGAGCTGCAGGCCGAACGTGTCGTCGATCTTGTAGCCGACCATCGCGTCCCAGGTGACATAGCCCGGGACCCGCGCCACCAGCCTGGCGGGCGCGATGGTCACGATGTCGACGCCGGCCGAGCGGTCGCCGACATAGTTCAAGCCGGTGCCGATCTTGAAGCCATCGTCGAAGTCGTAGGTCGTCCAGAGATTCGCCTGGTTGTGCGTGGTGTTGGGGATCGGCCCGTGCACCCCCGCCGCCACCAGTCCGACCGCGGTGGGATCGAGATAGGTATAGCCGAAGACGATCTCCCAATTGTCGGTCAGCCGACCCTGGGCGCCGAACTCGATGCCGTTGACCGTCAGCGTGCCGGCCAGCGTCTGCAGCGCCGGCGACAGCGGATCGGTGATGCGAGCGTTGTCCTTGACGGTGTTGAAGGCGGCGGCGGTCAGCGACAGCATGCCGTTCAGGATCTGCGCTTTGGCGCCGACTTCGAAGGTGCGGTCGGTCTCCGGGTCCAGCGCCTGGTTGCTGGCCGCCAGCGACAGGTTCTCCGCCGACGGATTGAACGAGGTGCCGTAGGAGAAATAGACGCTGATGTCCGGCGTCGGCTTGTAGACCACGGCGGCGCGCGGGCTCCAGACGTCGTCGGTATGGGTGAAGTGCGACGGGGTGCCGATGGCCTGGTCGAAGCGGGCGCGGAAATGGTCGAAGCGCACCGCGCCGGTCACGCTCCATTGCGGACCGATGTCGATCGTATCGACGACATAGAGGCCCAGCGTGTTGGTTTTGGTGATCGGGTTCTGACGGATCGTGGTCTGCGTGCCGGGGAAGGGTTGGAACGGATTGGGCGCCAAGAGCGGCGTCGGCGCGATCACGGTGTTCTGGTTGGTGAAGCGATAGAGATCGGCGCTTTCGTTATCGTATTCGGTGCCCATGACCAGGGTGTGATCCAGCGGCCCGGTCGTGAAGCGCGCCGTCGCTGTCAGGTCGTTCATCGCGGTCGCAATGGTGCCCTTGGAACTGGGGCGGTCGCGCAGCACATAGACCTGGTTCAGCGGCACGTTCAGCGTCGGGAACAGCGGGTTGAACGCCGTCGTCGGGACACGGCTGGCCGCCGGCAAGGTCGCGCACAGCGTGCCGCCGGCATAGAAGAACGGCGACGCGGCGCTGGTGAAGCAATTGGCGGTGCCGAAGGTGGCGCCGGTCTGGCGCGAGTCGAACCAGTAATGGCCGTAGCGCAGCGTGTCGCTCAGCGACCAGGTCTCGTCGAAGCGGTGCTCGAAGCGTCCGGTCACGACATCGACTTCGGTCTTGAAGCGGTCGTCCTGGGGGAACTGGTAGTAGGTCTCGCGCGCCACCGGCGCCGGCGCGCCATGCACGAAGGGAATGCCGTAGTCGGGCAGATTGTCTTCCTGCTGGTGCAGGTATTTGAGCGTGAAGGTCGTGCCGGTGCCGAGGCCGAAGGCGATGGACGGCGCGATGCCCCAGCGCTGGGCGCGTACGAACGGGCGGCCTTCCTGGTTGTTGCGCTGGCCCATGACGTCGACGCGCACCGCGCTGGTGTCGCTCAGCGCATAGTTCACGTCGGCGGTGGCCCGGATTTCGCCGTTGCTGCCGCCGGTCACGGCGAAGTCGTCGATCGGGAAGAGCTGCGGCGCCTTCAGCACCTGATTGACGACGCCGCCGGTCGAGCCGCGCCCGAACAAGGTGGACGCCGGACCCTTATAGACCTCGATGGACTCGTAATCGAAGGTGTCGCGGTCGTAGAGGCCGGTGTCGCGCAGGCCGTCCATGAAATAGTCGTCGCCGGCCGAGAAGCCGCGCAGGTTGACGAGGTCGCCATGGGTGCCGCCTTCGCCGGCATTGAGCGTGATGCCCGGCACGTTCCTAAGCGCGTCCTGCAGATTGTTCAGGCCCTGCTGGCGGATCACTTCCGCCGGCACCACGTTGATGGATTGCGGCGTGTCGAGGATCTTGGCCGGAAGCAGATCGATGCCGGTGCGCCGTTCGGTCACCACCACGGT
>CAYXMO010000138.1:0-1742 GCA_964465935.1 uncultured Rhizobium sp. | reverse complement strand
TTGCCGGAGGGATCGATGTAGCGCGCCAGCTTGTAGTCCATCGTGCGCACGCAGCGCACATGGTTCGGCTGCTTGACCGAGCCGGGCCCGATCGACTTCACCTTGGGGTTCTCCGGCGTGCGGTTCCGCACCAGCTCGACGGTCTTGAGATAGACGTCGTATTCCATCCAGGAGCGGACATCGTTCTCGCTGCGCTCGAACGACAAGGGCGCGGTGATCTCGTCGTCTGTGATGAACAGCACGCCCTTGCGCTTGTCGCCGTCGCGTTCATAGACGGTGTCGGGATCCCATTCGCCGCGGATCAGCGGACTGAGGTCCACGCCGGGCAGGGGCGGCACCGAACGGCTTTCCGCCAATTGCTGACCCAGCTTGGCGATCTCCACCGCCGACAAGCCGGTCAGGCCCAATACCGTCGGCACGATGTCGACATGGCTGGTCAGCGCATCGCATTGCCGCAGCACGTCGCTGTGCGGCGGCACGCCGGGCGGCGTCTTGCCCGCCAGCGGCCCCTTGTAACCTTGGCTTTGCGCATAGGCGGGATAGTTCTTGAGCGCGCGATAGTTCACCACCACCGGCACATGCAGCGCTTCGGCATAAGCGGTGTGCCATTTCTCCAGCATCATGCCGTGTGCCGCGCCGTACTCGCCGTGATCGGTGAGGAACATCACGATGGTGTTGTCGGCCTGTCCCGACTCCTCCAGCGCCGTCAGCACCGCATCGATGTGCTTGTCGACCACGGCGTGCAGCCAGGCGTACATCTGCAGGAACACCAGCGCATTGGCGTCGGGTTTGTCGGTCAGCTGGAACGGCAGGCACATTTGCAGGCCGACGGCGATCGCCACCTGCTCGGCCTGTTCCTTGCTCAGCGGATTGCCCGTGGCGCCCTGGATCGTGTCGACCATGTTGAAGCCGCCCTTGGCCGCCAGCGCCAATCCCATCTTGTAGGCGTATTCGTGCTGGCAGGACGGCTTGTCGGCGAGGTCTTCGTTCTGGGTCGGCGAGGGCAGGGCGCAGGCTTGCGGGAAGCCGAGCGGATTGAGCGGGATCTGGATCGTCCCGGCGATCGGCGGCGGCGTGACGTCGCCCTGCCGCGGGATGTGCAGCGGCCCCATGATCGACTGCGTCGCCGGCGCGGGCAGGGTGATCTGTTTGCCGTTCGGCAGGGTGATGGTCTTGGGTTCCTGCGGCTTGTCGGCGGGCAGCGCCTGCGCGATCACGCCGGGATAGGTCGCGATGTCGTGCGGGTTGGTGAAGGAGGCGACGGCGAACCACGGCTTGATGTCGCTGACGTCCGGTCCGTTGCTGCTCGGATCGTTGGCCTGCATCTGGGCGGTGACGCGGTTGTAGTTGAGCGCCAAGCCCTGGCGGCGGATGAAGGCGCAGGCGTCGTCGGTGAAGCCGACGTCGCGATAGACTCCCAGATTGTTGGGCTGGCTGCCATGCGGCTCGGGGTAGGACGGCTCCCAATTGTCGAAGCCGTAGCGCTTGAGCGAATGCTCCGGCGGGTTGGAGACGTGCCACTTGCCGAAATAATGCGTCGAATAGCCGGCCTCCTTCATCCAGGCGCCCAGCGTCGGAATCCCGTCGGCGTCGAGCCAGGGAAAGTTCGAGGCGTCGCCGTTCTTGAACAGCCCGTCGGTCTGGGTCACCCCGGTGCGGGTGCCGTACTGGCCGGTATAGATCACGGTGCGGCTGGGGGTGCAGGCACTGGCGGCGATGGTATGGTTGCGCAGCACCACCGC
>CAYXMO010000137.1:0-7840 GCA_964465935.1 uncultured Rhizobium sp. | reverse complement strand
GCCGCGTGCTCGTCTCCGGCGTGAACATGGTCAAGCGCCACCAGAAGCAGACGCAGCGCGCCCAGGGCGGCATCGTCTCCAAGGAAGCCCCCGTGCACGCGTCGAACCTGGCGCATGTCGATCCCAAGGACGGCACCGCCACGCGCATCGGCTGGAAGGAATTGAACGACGGCCGCAAGGTCCGCTTTGCGAAGAAGTCGGGTGAGGTCATCGATGTCTGAAGCAGGCAGCAAGAATCCGCGCGAGGCCGAGAAGGCCGAAGCCAAGGCGGCGAAAGCCGACAAGAAGGCGGGCAAGCGCGAGATCAACGCCGGCACGAAAGTGGCGGTGGGCGAGCACGAGCGCGCCAGGGACTACGTGCCGCGCTTCAAGAAGCGCTACAACGACGTCATCAAGCCCGAGCTGATGAAGAAGTTCGGCTATTCGAACGTCATGCAGGTGCCGCGCGTCAACAAGATCGTGCTCAACATCGGCGCCGGCGAAGGCTCGCAGGACACCAAGAAGATCCAGGCGGCGCTCAACGACCTGACCGCGATCGCCGGCCAGAAGGCCGTCATCACCCGCGCCAAGAAGGCGATCTCGTCGTTCAAGATCACCGCCGGCCGCCCGGTCGGCGTCAAGGTCACGCTGCGCCGCGACCAGATGTACGAGTTCATGGATCGCCTGGTGACGATGGCGCTGCCCCGCGTCCGCGACTTCCGCGGCGTCAAGGCCAACTCCTTCGACGGCCAGGGCAACTACGCCATGGGTCTGAAAGAGCACATCGTCTTCGTCGAGATCGACTACGACAAGACCGAGACCGTGTGGGGCATGGACATCATCGTCAACACCTCTGCGAAGACCGACGAAGAAGCGCGCGCGCTTCTCGAAGGCTTCCAGTTCCCGTTCGTGAAGTAAGGACGCATCCGATGGCGAAAACGAGCCAGATCAACCGCAACAAGAAGCGCGAAAAGCTGGTGGCGCAATACGCCGCCCGCCGCGCCGCGCTCAAGGCCGCGGCCGACAACATGAAGCTGCCGGCGGAAGACCGTTTCGCGGCCCGCCTCAAGCTGGCCAAGCTGCCGCGCAACTCGTCCAAGGTGCGCGTGCATCACCGCTGCGATCTCAGCGGCCGTCCCAAGGGCTTTTACCGCAAGGTCAAGCTGTCGCGTATCGCGCTGCGCGACCTGGCGAATTTCGGCCAGATCCCTGGCATGACCAAGGCGAGCTGGTAAGGAGACTATTCGACATGGCGATGACCGATCCCATCGGCGATCTTCTGACGCGCATCCGCAACGGCCAGCTCCGCGGCCTGGGCAAAATCAAATCGCCCAATTCGCGCCTGCGCGTCAGCGTGCTCGACGTGCTCAAGGAAGAGGGCTTCATCCGCGACTACGTGGAAGTGGAGGCCGCCGGCAAGCGCGAGCTCGAGATCGAGCTGAAATATCATGAAGGCCAGCCCGTCATCCGCGAACTGAAGCGGGTTTCGACGCCGGGCCGCCGCGTCTACACCTCGGTGAAGGACCTCAAGCCCCATCGTCAGGGTCTTGGCGTGTCGATCGTCTCCACGCCCAAGGGCGTGATGACCGACAGCCATGCCCGCGACGCCAATGTCGGCGGCGAAGTCCTCTGCCAGGTGTTCTAAGGAGAGTGCGATGTCACGTATCGGCAAGAAGCCGGTTCCGCTGCCCAAGGGCGTCACCGCCTCGGTGAGCGGCAAGACCGTGTCCGTCAAGGGCCCCAAGGGCGAGCTCAAGGTCACGCTGGTGCCGGAAGTCGACGCCTCGGTCGGCGCCGACGGCGTCACCCTCACGCCCAACAAGGCGATGGAGCGCGCCGCCGCGATGTGGGGCATGAGCCGCACGCTGGTGAACAACCTCGTCACCGGCGTCACGCAGGGCTTCACGTCCAAGCTGGAGATCCAGGGCGTCGGCTACCGCGCCGCGGTGCAGGGCAAGAACCTGAACCTGCAGCTCGGCTTCAGCCACGACGTCGCCTATCCGATCCCCGCCGGCATCACCATCACCGCCGAAAAGCCGACCATGCTGACGGTCAGCGGCATGGACAAGCAGCTCGTCGGCCAGGTCGCCGCCGAAATCCGCGCCTACCGCAAGCCGGAGCCCTATAAGGGCAAGGGCGTGCGGTATGAGGGCGAATATGTCCGCCGCAAGGAAGGCAAGAAGAAATGACGACGAAACTCTTCGCCCGCCGCCAGAAGCGCACCCGCTTCCGCGTGGTCACCAATGCCGGCGGCCGTCCGCGCCTGTCGGTGTTCCGCTCGGGCAAGCACATCTACGCGCAGGTCATCGACGACCGCGAGCACACCACGCTCGCCGCCGCCTCGTCCAACGAGAAGGAAGGCAAGGCGCCCAAGACCTGGAACAAGGACGCGGCGTCCGGCGTCGGCAAGAAGATCGCCGAACGCGCGCTCGCCAAGGGCGTCAAGCAGGTCGTGTTCGACCGTGGCGGTTACATCTATCACGGGCGCATCAAGGCGCTCGCCGAGGCGGCCCGCGAGGGCGGCCTGGAATTCTGAGAAAGAGCTGAGCATGGCACGCGAAGAAGGCAGTGGCGGTGGTGATCGCGAACGTCGGGGCCGGCGGGAACGCCGGGAAGACCGCGAGGAGCGCGACAACGAGTTCATCGACAAGCTGGTCCACATCAACCGCGTGGCCAAGGTCGTCAAGGGCGGACGCCGCTTCGGCTTCGCCGCGCTCGTGGTGGTCGGCGACCAGCGCGGCCGCGTCGGCTACGGCCACGGCAAGGCCCGCGAAGTTCCCGAAGCCATCCGCAAGGCGACCGACGAAGCCAAGAAGTCGCTGATCCGCGTCCCCTTGAAGGACGGCCGCACCCTGCATCACGAAGTGCGCGGCCATCACGGCGCCGGCAAGGTGATCGTGCGCCCGGCCCCGGCCGGTACCGGCGTGATCGCCGGCGGCCCGCTGCGCGCCGTGTTCGAGGCGCTCGGCGTCGGCGACGTCGTATGCAAGTCGATGGGTTCGTCGAACCCCTACAACATGGTGCGCGCGATCTTCGACGGCCTGATGAACCAGCAGAGCCCCCGCATGGTGGCCCAGCGCCGTGGCCGCAGCGTCACCGACATCATCGCCCGCCGCGAAGGCCAGAAGGGCGAGCAGGCGTCTGCCTAGTTTTAGTGAGCGCGCAACCTCTCGGTTGCGCTCTGAGGAACGATACGATGGTTGAGAAGAAATCCGGCAAGACGGTCACGGTCCGTCAGATTCGCAGCGCCGCCCGCCGTCCGGCGATTCAGGCCGCGACTCTGCGCGGCCTGGGCCTGAAGAAGATGCACGCCGTCCGCACGCTCGAGGACACGCCCTCGGTGCGCGGCATGATCCGCTCGATCGCGCATTTGGTCGAAGTGGTGGAAGACAAGTGAAACGTCGCCCTTCGAGGCGCGCCGAAGTGGCGCGCTCCTCAGGGTGACGAATGATAGAATAGCGCGTCATATTGAGGTGTCTTAGCGTCAGCGTAAGACGCGTAGCGAGCCTCGAAGGATGACCCAGAAAGCGAAGCGAAGATGAAGCTCAACGAAATCCGCAACAATCCCGGCGCCCACAAGCGCAAGGACAAGGTCGGCCGCGGCTCGTCCTCCGGCCTGGGCAAGACGTCGGGACGCGGCGTCAAGGGCGCCAAGGCCCGCACCGGCACCAAGGTCTACGGCTTCGAAGGCGGCCAGATGCCGCTGCACATGCGCATGCCCAAGCGCGGCTTCCGCAACATCTTCGCCAACGACTTCTCCGAGCTCAACCTCGGCCGCCTGCAGAAGGCGATCGACGACAAGAAGCTCGACGCCGGCGCCAAGATCACCAGCGAATCGCTGCGCAAGGCCGGCATCGTCCACAAGAGCGCGGACGGCGTCCGCCTGCTCGGCAAGGGCGAGCTGACCGCCAAGATCGACATCGAAGTGGCCGGCGCCTCGGCGTCCGTCCGCGAGGCCATCGAGAAGGCCGGCGGCACCCTGACCGTGACCTTCAAGAAGGCCAACTACATGAACAAGAAGGGCGAGCCCGGCAAAAGGAAGCAGCGCCGGGCCAAGGCCGCGGAAAAGCGCGCGGCGCGGACCGCCTAAAGGTGTGGCTCCCGCGCCACGCGGGGGTGCACAATGGCCGCACCGGGCGCTTGTCGCGGGACGAGGGCGACCAGATATAGAGTCGACCCCGATCGGGAGTGAGACATGGCGTCAGCAGCGGAACAATTGGCCGCGAATTTCAATTTCTCCAGCTTCGGCAAGGCCACGGAGCTGCGTCAGCGCATCTTTTTCACGCTGGGCGCCCTGATCGTCGCCCGCCTGGGCACCTATATCCCGATGCCCGGCATCGACCCCGGCGAGCTCGCCCGCCAGATCACCCAGCAGTCGGGCGGCTTGCTCGACGTCTTTAACGTCCTGGCCGGCGGCGCCATCAGCCGCATGGCGATCTTCTCGCTCGGCATCATGCCCTACATCTCGGCCTCGATCATCATGCAGCTGATGACGACCGTCGTGCCGCAGTTCGAGGAGTACAAGAAGGAAGGCGAGGCGGGGCGCAAGATCATCAATCAGTACACCCGCTACGGCACCGTGGCGCTGGCCGCGGTCCAGGCCTACGGCATCGCCATCGGGCTGGAGAACTGGGGCCATGTCGTCATCTCGCCCGGATTCTTCTTCCGCATCTCCTCGGTCATCACGCTGACCGGCGGCACCGTGCTCCTGATGTGGATCGGCGAGCAGATCACCTCGCGCGGCGTCGGCAACGGCATCTCGCTGATCATCTTCGCCGGCATCGTGGCGCGCTTCCCGCAATATATCGGCCAGGCCTTCGAGTCGGTGCGCACCGGCACGGTCGGCCCGGTGACGCTGATCGTCGGCACCGCCGTCATCGTCGGCCTCGTCATGGGCATCGTCTTCATGGAGCGGGCGCAGCGGCGGCTCCTGGTCCAGTACCCGAAGCGGCAAGTCGGCAACAAGATGTATGGCGGCGAGTCCTCGCACCTGCCGCTCAAGCTCAACGTCTCGGGCGTCATCCCGCCGATCTTCGCCTCGTCGATCCTGCTGCTGCCGACCACCATCGCCGGCTTCAACGCGCAGAACATCCCCGACTGGTTCCAGACCGTCGTCCAGTATTTGAGCCACGGCCAGCCGCTCTATCTGGTGCTCTACGCGCTGATGATCCTGTTCTTCGCCTTCTTCTACACCTCGATCGTCTTCAACCCGGAAGAGACCGCCGAGAACCTGAAGAAATATGGCGGCTTCATCCCCGGCATCCGCCCCGGCAAGAAAACCGCCGAGCACATCGACTACACGCTCACCCGCATCACGATGGTCGGCGCGCTCTATCTCGCCGCCGTCTGTCTGCTGCCGGAGATCGCCTTCAGCTATTACAGCATCCCGTTCTATCTCGGCGGCACCTCGATCCTGATCGTGGTCAGCGTCACCATGGACACGGTGGCGCAGATCCAGAGCCATCTGATCGCGCAGCAATATGAGGGCCTCATCAAGAAGGCCAAGCTTCGGGGAGCGCGTCGTTGAACATCGTTCTGTTCGGACCGCCTGGCGCCGGCAAGGGCACCCAGGCCAAGGTCCTGATGGAGACGCGCGGCCTGCCGCAGCTCTCCACCGGCGACATGCTGCGCGCCGCCGTCGCCGCCGGCTCGCCGCTCGGCCGCCAGGTCGAAGACATCCTGGCCAAGGGCAATCTGGTTCCCGACCAGACCGTCATCGACATCATCGCCGACCGCTACGATCGCCCCGATTGCGCGAACGGCGCGGTGTTCGACGGCTTCCCGCGCACCATCACCCAGGCGCAGGCACTCGACGCAATGCTGGGCATGCGGCGCAAGACGATCGACGTCGTGATCGAGTTGAAGGTCGACGAGGCCATCCTCTTGGCCCGCGTCGAACAACGCATCAAGCAAGGCATCGCCCGCGCCGACGACAATCCGGAAACCGTCAAGAATCGTTTGAACGTCTATCGCCGCGACACCGCAGCCGTGCTTCCTTACTATCACCAGCAGGGCAAGGTCGTGACGGTCGACGGCATGGCTCCGGTCGACGAGGTGACCAAAGCGATCGCCGCCGCGCTCGACCGGAAGCGCTGATCCCCGCCATGCGGCGCGCGATGCTCATCGTCGCTGCGCTCCTGACCTTCGCCGCGCCGGCGCGTGCCGCCGACCCCTATGCCGATCTCATCCAGCCCTATGTCGGCCGCGGCGCTTTTTCCGGCGCGATCCTGGTGGTCAAGGACGGCTCGGTCGTCTTCGACCGCGCCTATGGCGCGGCGGACGCCGAGCGCCACCTGCCCAACCAGACCACGACGCGCTTTCACGTCGGCACGCTGTCGATGCTCTACACCGCCGCGGCGGTCTTGCGCCTGGTCGAGCAGGGGCGTCTGAACCTCGACCACACCGCCGGCCAGTTCGTGCCCGGACTCGACGCTACGCAAGCCGGCCAAAGCGTCCAGCAGCTTTTGGGCGTCGCCGCCGACGCGCCGGACGCCATCCAGAACTACACGCTGCTCGCCCGCATCGCCGCCGCCGCCGGCGGCAGGACCTTCGCCGACACCGCCGACCACACGGTCTTTGCCTCGGTCCTGCTGACGGGCAGCGGGCTTGACGACGGCACGCTGGGCGGCGACACGCGCCTCGCCAAGGGCTACCGCGCCGACGGAACGCCCGCCCCGGTGCCGGACTGGGCGGCGCTGACCGGCGCGGCCTCGGCCTTCACGACGACGCGCGGCGCCTATCACTGGCTCGACATGTTGTTCGACGGCGACCTCCTCACGGCGCCGTCGCGAGCACTGCTGTTCAACGGACCGCTGCAGACGATCACGCTGAGCGGCCCGCAAGGCATCGTGCCCGGCTATCGCGCGGCAGGTCGCGTGGAAGGATTTTCTTCCTGCATTGTGCGCTTCCCCAAAGCGACCGTCGTCGTGCTCGCCAATGTCGAGACGCCCAACGCCGGCAAGGTCGCGGCGCTGTTGGCGGCGATGGCCGCGGGCGTGGTGCCGGAAAGCCCCTGAAACGTCAGGAAATCCGCCTTTTTTTGCCTCGAGAAATTAGATTGTGCGGCCAGTTGACGAAGGGGGGTCCATTAATATACTCCGCGCCCTCGCGGCAGATTTCCCTGTCCATTCCGGCGTTTTGACGTCCTTTTCGACAAAGGGCGCGCATGCGGTTTGGAACGGGGCGTTCGGCCAAGAAATTCCGTAGGCCTGTCAATGGCTTACTTCTGATCGGAGAGCCTCGTGGCACGTATCGCCGGCGTCAATATTCCCACCCAGAAGCGGGTCGAGATCGGCCTGCGCTACATCCATGGAATCGGCCCGCACAAGGCCAAGGAAATCATCGAGAAGGTCGGCATCTCGCCGCAGCGCCGCGTCAGCGACCTGACCGAGTCCGAGATCATCCAGATCCGCGAAGCGATCGACCGCGACTATCTCGTCGAAGGCGACCTGCGCCGCGAAGTCGCGATGAACATCAAGCGTCTGATGGACCTGGGCTGCTATCGCGGCCTTCGTCACCGCAAGGGCCTTCCGGTCCGCGGCCAGCGCACCCACACCAATGCCCGCACCCGCAAGGGCCCCGCCAAGGCGATCGCCGGCAAGAAGAAAGTGACCAAGTAATCCCATGGCAGCCCCCGCAGCAGAGAAGAAGGCCGGTTCCGGCCGCGCCCGCAAGAAAGAGAAGAAGAACGTCGTGGTCGGCGTGGCGCATGTCGCCGCGACCTTCAACAACACGATCATCACCATCACCGACGGCCAGGGCAACGCGGTCTCGTGGTCGTCTTCCGGCATGATGGGCTTTAAGGGCTCGCGCAAGTCGACGCCCTATGCCGCCCAGGTCGCCGCCGAAGACGCCGGCAAGA
>CAYXMO010000136.1:0-7849 GCA_964465935.1 uncultured Rhizobium sp. | reverse complement strand
CAGCGCGCCGCCGCCGGCACGGGCCGCGCGTTCCTGGGCCGGCCGCGGCGCCATCCTGGGCGGCTGGGTCCTGCTTATCGCCCTCGTCATCCTGATCGGCTGGGCCGGCGTCAGCTTCCGCGACAGCGTCGCGACCTGGCTGCCGCAATCCTCGTCGCTCTACGCCGCCGCGGGCCTGCCCGTCAGCCCGCGCGGCATCGACTTCGCCGACGTCTCGTATCAGAGCCAGACCGAGGACGGGCAGATGGTGCTCGCCGTCACCGGCAGGATCGTCAACAAGAGCGACCACGAGCTCAGCGTGCCCTTGGTGCGCGTCGCGCTGCTCGATATGGACCAGCACGAGCTCTACCACTGGACCTTCGTGCCCGGCGTCTCGACGCTGAAGCCGGGCGCGCAAGCGAAATTCCGCACCAGGCTCTCGAGCCCGCCGGCGGGTACGCACAATCTGGAAGTCCGCTTCGCGCGGGCGGGGGAATAGGTGCCCCATCATCCTCCCCCTGAAAGGGGGAGGTGGCCCGAAGGGCCGGAGGGGGCAGTGGTGCAAGCGGCAAACCTCCCCCTCCGCCTCGCTGCGCTCGGCACCTCCCCCTTTCAGGGGGAGGATGGGTTCGCTCAAAACTGCTTCAGCAGCCGATCGATATAATCCAGCTCCTGCTGCGGCCGTCCCCGCTCCGCCGCGCGCCGGCGCAGCTCCATCAGGATGTCGCGCGCCCGCTGCATCTGCGCCGCGTCCGGCACCTTCACGTCGTTGCCGAAGCTTGAGCCCTTGCTGCTGCGGCCCAAGGGATCGGTCTCGCCTTCGCCGTCCTGGCCCATCTGCTTCAGCAGCCGTCCGGCGAGGTCGTTGGCGGCGCCGCGCAGCGCGTCCAGCGCGTTCTTCTGGTCGATGCTCGAACCCGTCAGGTCGTTGGTCCTGAGCTCCGCTCCCGATTGTCCCATCGAGCGTCCGGCCCGGCCCAGATCGTTGGGCTGCGGGATGTTCTGATTGCCCAGCCCCTTCTGGATATCGCCGAGCTTCTTCCGGATGTCACCCTGCTCGCCTTGCAGCGCCTTGGGATCGACGTGCTCGCCCTGGCGGCCCTTGAACGTCTTGTCGAGCAGCTCGCGCTGGCGTCCCATCAGCTCGCCGAGATTCTTGATCGCGTCGCTCAGCGCCTTGTTCTGCGGGTTGTTGCTGCCGTCGCCGCTGCCCGATCCGTTCGACAGCCGCAGGTTCTCCAAAAGGTTCTGCAGCAGCGCCAGCATCTGCTGCGCCTGGGCGCGGTTGCCGCTTTGCGCCAATTGCTGGATCGCTTTCAGCAGCGCCTGCAAATCCTGCTCGCTCAGCGACTTGGTGCCGGGCGGCGGCGCCTCGCCCGGTGCCGCGCCGGGATTGTCGGCCAGCGCCTGCATGTAGCGCTGCATCGCATCGTTGTAGCGCTGCAGCAATTCGTCGATCACGTCCTGCGGCGCGCCTTGCGCCAGCGCCTGCGCCAGCAGCGCCTGCAGGCGCCGCAGTTCCGCTGCCGCCGACAGAAGTCCTCCGCGCTCCAATCCAACGGCGATCTGCCACAACAGGTCCTCGACATGCTCGATCTCGTCGGCATGCGCCGCATTGGCCAGCGCGTGGCGCGCGGCGCGGATGCCCATATAGACGCCCGATTGGTCGGCATAGAAAATCTGCGGCGCCAGGGTCAGCGCGTCGAGCACGCGCACGATCCGCGCCCGCTCCGCCGGCTGGGTGCTGGTCGCCAGGTCTTGCCGCTGCTCGATCAGCGCCCGCGCCAACGGATTGGTGAAGATACGCGACGGCAGCTTGAACAGCGCCGGCTTGGTCGTCGCGCTCTGGCCGGCGCCGTCGACCGCCTGGAGCACGATATCGACGTCGAGCCCGGCATAAGGATGCGCCGTCAGGTCGTTGAAGCTCGAGGCCGCGACCTGCTTGCCGCCGGTGGCGCCCAGGTCGAGCACGATGGCTTTGCCCTTGCGGTTGTGCGGCGTGATGATCGCGCGCACCGCCGCGATGCCGTAATCGTCCACCGCCTTGTAGGTCAGCTTCAGGATTTGATGCTCGGTCTTGGCCGGCGGCGCCGCGAAGGCGATGCTCGGCGGCTTGTCGGCGATGGCGCTGATGCTCCAGTCGCCGATGGCGCGCCCGGCGCTGCGCACCCGCACATGCGCGTCGGCGGCGATGGTCCAGTTCGCGGCATACTCGCCGCGCCCGCCGCTGAAGCCAGTGTCGGCGTCCGCGTCGCTGTCGATGGCAAGGCCCGGCGCGTGCCCGGCGCCATGGACCCGCAGGTTGAGGATCGATCCCGCCGGCACCGCGATCTTCATCCCGCGCGTCAGGTAGATCGGCGGCTCGCCGGTATAGGGCGGCGGATCGATCCAGGCGTCGATCGTCGCCGCCGTCGCGACGCCGGTGTCGTTGAAGGCGGCCCATAGCCGGCGCGCCGAATCGGTGCCGGCATAGGCGATGCCCGCCGCCAGCAGCAGCAGCACGACGAAGCGCAGGGCGCGCGGGTCGCGCCGCGCCAGTCCCGGCGCCGGCCGCGCCAGCCGCAGCGTCCCGATGCTTGCCAGCAGCTGGCGCACATGCAGCTTCCACAATTCCTCGGCCAGCGCGTCGCCCTGGCCCAGCGCCATGCGGTCGCCGGCTTCGGAGATCGGCCGGTGGCTGAGACCGCTGCTCTTTTCCAGCCGCCGCGCGCCATCGATCCAGCGGGGCAGGTGCAGGTTGCGGAATCCGAAATAGAGGCAAAGCCCGATCGCCGTGATCGTGGCGGCCAGGATCGGCGCATGCAGCGCCCAGGGCAGCGGCGCGAAGGCGTCGAACAGCGCCACGGCGGCGAAAACCCCGGCAATGCCGCTCGCCGGCCACAGCGCCGGCCACACGCGCTCCCACGCCAGCGCCGCGCGCGACAGCCGGACGTAACGCTCGATGCGTTCAGCCCTGGAGCCAGTCCGGAATTCGCTCGGATCCGAATAGCGCGTCATCGTCCTGTCTTGGCCGCACCACGCTCCATTGCTCGTCCTTGACGAGCACTTCGGGCGCGGGCGGCCGCGCATTGTAAGCCGAAGCCATCACCGCGCCATAGGCGCCCGCGGTCAGGATCGCCACCAGATCGCCCGATTTGAGCTCCGGCATCTCGCGGTCGGCAGCGAAGATATCCGAGGTTTCGCACACCGGCCCGACGACATCGTAGCGCCGCCGCGGCGTATGCAGCCCAGGTTCGTTAACGCGCACGATCTCGTGATGCGAGTCGTAGAGCGCCGGCCGGATCAAATCGTTCATCCCGGCATCGACGATGGCGAAGGTCTTGGCCTCGCCCTTTTTCACGTAGAGCACTCGCGTCACCAGGATGCCGGCATTGGCCGCGATCAGCCGCCCCGGTTCCAGGATCAGCTGCACCCCCAGATCCTTGGTGATCCGCGTCGCCATCGCGCCATAGGCCGACGGGTCGGGTGGCGGCTCGTTGTTGACGACGTACGGCACGCCCAGCCCGCCGCCGAGATCGAGCCGCGAAATCGCGTGTCCATCCCCGCGCAAGATCGCGGTCAGCTCGGCGACCTTCTTGAACGCGGTCTCGAACGGCTCCAGATCGACGATCTGGCTGCCGATATGCACGTCGATTCCGACGATTTCGATGCCCGGCAGCTTCGCCGCCAGCGCGTAGGCCGCGCGCGCCCGGCTCCACGGAATCCCGAACTTGGTCTCCGACGTGCCGGTGGTGATCTTGGCGTGGGTCTTGGCGTCGACGTCGGGGTTGACCCGGATGGTGATCGGCGCGGTCTTGCCCAGCGAAGCCGCGACTTCGCTCAACGCCTCCAGCTCCGGCTCGCTCTCGACGTTGAACTGGTGGATGCCGGCTTCGAGTCCGAGTTTCATTTCGGCGCGGGTCTTGCCGACGCCGGAAAACACGATGCGACCCGCTGGGATGCCGGCCCGCAACGCTTTCTTCAGTTCGCCGCCCGAGACGACGTCGGCGCCGGCGCCTTGCTGCGCCAGCGTCTTCAGCACCGCGACATTGCCCAGCGCCTTGACCGAGAACGCGACCAGTGCGCTTTTCGGGAACGACGCCGCGAACACTTTGTAATGCCGCGTCAGCGTCGCGGTCGAATAGCAATAGAACGGCGTGCCGACCTTTTCCGCCAGCGCGCTCAGTCCCACCTGCTCGGCATGGAACTCGCCATTGCTGTACCCGAAGTGGTTCATCGTCCGGGTTGCTGCGGCGGCTTGGACGGGTCTTTCTCGCTCTTGGGCGTCGGCTTGCCATCCGGCAAAACGAGATCGTTCTTGACGCCGCAGCTGGACAGGGCGACCGCCAACGCGATTCCGAGAAGGATGTGCCGTTTCATTTCAGCTTTTCCTTCCAGAACCGCAATTGCTCGCGCACCCGGTTCGGCGCGGTGCCGCCATAGCTCATGCGCGCCTTCACCGAAGCCTCCAGCGGCAGCACGGCGAACACGTCGTTGGTGACGCCGGGCTCGACCGCCTGCATCTCAGCGAGCGGCAATTTCTCCAGCGGCACATTCAATTCTTCGGCGCGGCGCACGATGCTGCCGGCGATGTGATGCGCCTCGCGGAATGGCTTCTTCAGGCTGCGCACGATCCAGTCGGCGAGATCGGTCGCGGTCGGATAGCCCGCTTCCGCAGCTTCGCGCATCGCCTCGGGGTTGACCGTCATATCCGCCAGCATCCCGGCCATCGCCGCCAGCGACACCTCGATCGTGTCGGCGGCGTCGAACACCCGCTCCTTGTCTTCCTGCAAATCGGTGCCGTAAGCGAGCGCCAGGCCCTTCACCACCGTCGCCAGCGCCACGAAGTCGCCCAGCACGCGCCCGGTCTTGCCGCGGATCAATTCCGCCGCGTCGGGATTGCGCTTCTGCGGCATGATCGACGAGCCGGTCGTGAACGCGTCGGACAAGCGCACGAAGCCGAAGGCCGGCGTCGACCACTGCACGATCTCGCCGGCGAGGCGCGAGAGGTTGGTCGCCATGATCGTCGCCGCCGCCAGATATTCGAGCGCAAAGTCGCGCGCCGACACCGCGTCCAGCGAATTGCGCATCGGCCGCGCGAAGCCCAGCGCCTTGGCGGTGACATCGCGGTCGATGGGGAAGGGCGTGCCCGCCAGCGCCGCGGCGCCGAGCGGCGACTCGTTCAGCCGCTTGCTGCAATCGGCGAAGCGCCCGCGGTCGCGATAGAACATCTCGACATAGGCGAGGCAGTGATGCCCGAACGTCACCGGCTGCGCCGGTTGCATATGAGTGTAACCCGGCATGATCGTCGCGAAATGCGTCTCGGCCTGCGCGAACAGCGCGCGCTGCAGCGCCTCCAATCCCTGATCGGCCCGGACGCACGCCTCGCGTACCCAGAGCCGAAAATCCGTCACCACCTGGTCGTTGCGCGAGCGCGCCGTGTGCAGCCGCCCCGCCGCGTCGCCGATCAGCTCTTTCAGCCGCGACTCGATGTTGAGATGGATGTCCTCCAGCGCCCGGCTGTAGGTGAAACTACCCGCTTCGATCTCTTTCTCGATCTGGTCCAGGCCTTTGATGATCGCCTCGGCGTCGAATTGCGAGATGATCTGCTGCACCGTCAACATCCGGGCATGCG
The DNA here is from genome assembly GCA_964465935.1 of uncultured Rhizobium sp. Taxonomy (GTDB): domain Bacteria; phylum Pseudomonadota; class Alphaproteobacteria; order Micropepsales; family Micropepsaceae; genus Rhizomicrobium. The sequence continues at coordinate 2,256 of CAYXMO010000136.1, read as the reverse complement.
CCTTGGAGCCGGCGATGTCCTGGGCCGCCAGCCGTTTGTCGAAATCGATGGAGGGCGTTATGACCTCCATGATGGATGCGGGTCCGCCTTCGAACCGGCCGCCCCACATTTTGTTCGCAACCATGAGACGCCCGTGACGCTTTCTCGTTGGCAATATTACGCTATTGGCGCCGTTTTGGCGGCCCTCGTGCTGACCGGCGTTCTATATGGGATTACGGCCAAGTCTGTCCACGCGGACGCCGACGCGGCTGGTCCACCCGCGGCATTGGCACCCTTTGCCTTGGGCAGGGCGCCTGCGCCGGTCCCGATGGTCGCGATCACCGACGCCAAGGGCACGCGCCAGCCCCTGGCCGGGTTCAAGGGCCGCTATGTCCTGCTCAATCTGTGGGCGACCTGGTGCGGACCCTGCGTGAAGGAGCTGCCGGCGCTCGCCAAGCTCAAGGCAGCCCTGCCGCCGGCGCAGGTCGCGGTCGTCGCCGTCGATGTCGGGCGCGGCACCCCGGCCGACGCGCGCAGCTTCCTGGACGCGCACGACGCCAAGGCGCTCGACGCCTATATCGACTCCAACATCGCGCTCCTGCGCGCCTTCAACGCCTTCGGCTTGCCGCTGACGGTCCTGATCGACCCACAAGGCCGCGAGATCGGCCGCGCTGTCGGCCCGGCGCAATGGGATTCGCCCGACGCCATTGCCTGGTTCAAATCGCTCGGCAAGCCGGGCGGCGCGTGAACTGGACGCTGCGCGAGCCTGCCGCCGCCGATTGGCCGGCCATCCTGAAGCTCGCCACCGCCTCGCTCGCGCAGATCCCGAACCCACCGCCGCAGGACGAATGGCTGGCCAATCGCCGCGCCTATCTGCAAGGCGGCCGGCGGCATCACGTCGTCGCGCTCGACGCGGGCCGCATTGCCGGCTACGCCGCCGCCGAGCATCCCTTGCAGGCGCCGCCCGGCGCGTACCGGCTCTTCGTCGTCGTGGCGCCGGCGGACCGCGAGACGCTCGGGACCTATCTGTTGGGTGAGCTGCAACGGTTTCTTCTCGCCGAAAAGGCCGTGAGCGCTCGCCTGCTCGAATACGAAGCTGATGCCGACTTCCTCGCCTATCTCCAGGCGCGCGGATTTGCCCTCCGCAAGACGCTCACCCTCCCCGACGGCGCGCGCGTCGCGGAGTTGCGCATGGAAACGCCGTTCGCAGCGCTGGATTAGGGATCGAAGCTTCGTTTGCGCGCCGGAGCACTATTTCTTGATCGACCAAGCCTTCAGCATCGCCGACGAGACCTCGCTGGAAGACGGCCAGTGGCCGCCGCGCGATCCGGCATGCGTCACATAGCGATCCAAATGTCCGGGATCGGGTTGGACGATGCTAGCCCCATCCAGGAAGAGCAGACCGGTCTGCGGCGATGGCATCTTGATGACGAACTCTTCCGCCGCGTCGAGTGCCGCTCGCATGTCGCGTGCGAGATTGGCCGCCGAAATGCGAGGCTCCATCCTGAGCTCCGACAGATCGTCGTCCTGATAGCGGCCATTTCGGCGGATTTGCGCGATGAGGGATTCCGGGCTCCAGCCCGGGTCCTTTGCAACTGCGGCCCAGATCACCGCACCCAATGGCAGCACGTGGCCATGAACATACAGAAGGTCGACGAGGTCTCGCGGCTCTCTGCGCCCGGCGGCAGCCAGCGCTTTGTTGGTGGCGATATCGATTGGATGAAAGACAAAGCCGAAATCCTTGTCAGGTAGAACTGGGAAGAAGCGGAAGTCGCTGTCATGCACCCATTCGAGCTTGGTCGACTCGCTGCCATCGCTGACGAGGGCGGTCCATATGCCGGGATCGCGGCGGATCCATTCGACGGTGAAATTTTCCCGGCTGAGGGTCTCGACGTCGGTCGATGCGGCCTGCGCGATGGAATCTTCTCCATCATGGAAGATATCGATGTCCTGCGAGGTGCGCGGGCCGCTTCGGCTTAACGGTGTGGCGCCGCCGACGGCGCTGTTCGCAGTCCTGTTGCGCGCCAGCGCGCGCAGGACCTTGATCTGTAGCGCACTAAGCGCCACGGACGGCGCGCTCGATGCGTTCGGCGAGGCGGCGCGCTTCCATGTTGCCTTCGTAGCGAAGATGGCGCGCGGTCGCCAACGCCACGCCGGCCGAGGGTTCGGAGAGCTCTCGCATGTTCCAAAGACACAAAGCGCCGAAGCGCCGGAAAGCCTCGCGATAGAGAGCTTTCCAGTCGTCCTGCACGCCCGGTTGTGCGCCGTTGCTCATAC
>CAYXMO010000135.1:0-7852 GCA_964465935.1 uncultured Rhizobium sp. | reverse complement strand
GCGCGCAGCTTGCAGATCTCGGTGATGAACTTGACGCCGGAATTGACGAAGAAGCTCATCCGCCCGACGGCCTTGGGAAACTCCTCCGGCGGGATCGCGCCGCGCGCCTTGGCGGCGTCGAGGGTCGAGACCGCGGTGGCGAGCGCGAACGCTGCTTCCTCGACCGCGTCGGCGCCGGCCTCCTGCAGATGATAGGAGCACAGATTGATCGGATTCCATTTCGGCAGCTCGGCCGTGGTGAACGCGATGGTGTCGGTGGTCAGCCGCAGCGCCGGCTTGGGCGGAAAGATGTAGGTGCCGCGTGCCAGGTACTCCTTGATGATGTCGTTCTGCGTCGTGCCGGTGAGCGAAGCCCGCGATGCCCCCTGCTCGTCCGCCACCGCGACATACAACGCCAGCAGCCACGCCGCCGGGGCGTTGATCGTCATCGAGGTGTTCATCTGGCCCAAAGGGATGCCGTCGAACAGCGCCCGCATGTCGCCGATATGGGAGATCGGCACGCCGACCTTGCCGACCTCGCCCTTGGCGATGGGATCGTCGCTGTCGTACCCCGTCTGGGTCGGCAGATCGAAGGCGACCGACAGGCCGGTCTGGCCCTTGGCCAGATTGGTGCGATACAGCGCATTCGACGCCGCGGCGCTTGAATGGCCGGCATAGGTGCGGAATATCCAGGGCTTGTCGCGCGACATGGGTTTCAGTGTTGGGGTTTCAGTGTTGGGGTTTCAGGCGTTAGGTAATTGCGTGCGGCAGAGCCTATAAGAAATTTTGCTGCACTGCAAAATAGCAGGAGAACACCATGCGTATCCGCCTTCTGGCCGCCTTCGCCGCCGCAAGCTTGCTGCTGGCCGCTGCCCCGCCGGCCAAGTCGATCAAGCAGCTCTGGGAGGACGGCATCGCCGACGCCAATCTGGCCTGGGCCAAGAAACCGCATGCCATCCTGAAGATCCAGGACGCCGCCTATCTCGGCGAAGGCCAGAGCGCGACGCTCATCGGCAGCAAAGGCAAGCCGGCGAGCTACAAATGGGTTCCCGGCAAAGTGCAGGACGGCATCCTGACCGCGACCTTCGCCCAGGGGCATATGAGCGGCTCGTTGCACGGCAAGCCGCTCGACGAAGCCGCGCTGCTCAAATCCGTGCCGATCGACGCCAATATCGACATCCAGGGTTTCCCGACCCAGGTCGGCGCCGGCGTCATGGGCGTGCGCATCATGCTCTACAATCAGCTGCGCGCCGATGCGCTGGAGTTCAAAGGCGTCGACTATTTCCCGTACGATCCCAGCTACCGCGTCACCGCGACCTTCACGCCCGATCCGAAGCTGCCGGCGCGTTCGTTCCTGACCTCGCGCGGCACGCACAAGCAGTTCTTCCACGCCGGCGACGCGACCTTCACCTTGCAAGGCAAGACCTTCACCTTGCCCTTTTATGCCGGCGACAACGACCCTAAGAAGATCGCCGATGCCTCCGCCTTCTTCACCGACGATCAGGCCGGCACCGTCACCTATCCCGCCGGACGCTATGTCGACATCTCCGACTTCGGCGCCTTTCCGCCCAAGACGGTAACCATCGATTTCAACGATGCCTACAATCCCAACTGCGCCCGCTCGGCGTTCTACACCTGCCCGGTCGCGACCGACGTTCTGGCGCTGGCGGTGAAGGCCGGCGAAAAGGACCCGCACAAGGCGCATTGATCGGGGCCTGCGAAAAGCGCACGATTAATCCCAACTGAACTCAAGTTCGGGCGGGGAAATATGCGGAAAACAACACTTGCCGTGCGCGGCGCGGTGCTCGCGTTTGCGCTTGCAGGCGCGGGCGCCCAAGCGGCGCCGGCGTCGCAGTTCCAGCCGGTCGCACCCGAAAGCATCGGCTTCGACGCCGCCAAGCTGAAGGCGCTCGACGCTGCGATGGACCATGCCGTCGACGCCGGCGAGATCGCGGGCATCGAGATCATGGCGGTGCGCCACGGCAGAATAGCCGACCTGCACCTGTACGGGATCGCGAGCAAGGCGGCGAACACGCCGATCGCGCGCGACACGATCTTCCGGCTCTATTCGCAGACCAAGCCGATGATCGGCGTCGGCATGATGATCCTCTACGAAAAAGGCCTGTGGAAGCTCGACGATCCGATCACGAAATTCATTCCGGAATTCGCCGACCTCAAAGTGCTGGGCGCCGACGGCAAGCTCGAAGACATGGTGCATCCGCCGACGATGCGCGAATTGATGACCCACACCGCCGGCTTCGGCTATGGCCTGCGCACCGGCAATCCGGTGGACGACGCCTTCCGCACCAAAGGCGTGCTGCGCGCCAATGGCCTCAAAGACATGATCGGCCGCATCGCGACCATCCCGCTGCTCTATCAGCCGGGAACCAAATGGTCCTACTCGGTGGCGGTCGATATCCAGGGTTACATCATTGAGAAATTGTCGGGCCAGACGCTCGGCGATTTCATGGCGCAAAATGTCTGGAAGCCCCTGGGCATGAACGACACCGGCTTCTACGTGCCGGCGGCGAACGCATCCCGCCTGTCGGGCGTCTATGCCGTCACCGCGATGACCGGCAACAAGCCCTATGAATTGTCGCCGACGATGTCGGAGATGATCCAGGACTTCACCAAGCCGCCGGCGCTGGAATCGGGCGGCGGCGGATCGGTCTCGACCGCCGACGATTACGCCCGCTTCTGCCAGATGATCCTGAACAAGGGCGAGTTGGACGGCGTGCGCATCTTGAAGCCTGAGACCGTCGCGATGATGCAGACCAGCCAGCTCGAGCCCGGCGTCGCCTCGTCCGATCCGATCGCCGGCCGCGCCATCGCCAGCAACGCCATCGGCTTCGGCCTCGACTTCGCGATCACCGAGGACCCCGAGCGGATCGGCGCCAAGCAGAGCAAGGGCTCGATCTGGTGGGGCGGCGCGGCCGGCACCTGGTTCTGGATCGATCCCAAGAACGACATGTATTTTTTAGGGATGATCCAGCGGTTCGGCGGCGGCGCCGCCGGCAACGAGTCGCTTGGGCCCAAATCGCAAACCCTGCTCTACGACGCGCTGACGCATCCCGAGAAGTAGGAGCTCACGATGAACAAATGGCTGCGGCGCTTCCTGATCGCGCTTGGCATGCTCGCCGTGATCGGCGGCGGTGCTTACTACTGGCTGATTCTGGAGAGCGGCTCGCCGACTTCGACCTATGCGCTCGACATGAAAGAGGTCCGCCGCCTGGCGGACTCGCTGCCCGGCGAAAAGGCGGCTGAGATCCGCGTCGAGCGGATCGAGAGCGGCAGCTTTCCTGCGACCGCGGTCGTCGCCGGCGACGGCTGGTCGCCGACGCCGATGACGATGTTCTCCTATCAGCTGCTCATTCCGGGCGGCAGCGTGGTTATCGACACCGGCATGCCGGAATCGGACGCCCGGAAAATGGGAACGATGCATTTCGATCCCTTCGCCTTCAAGCGGATGAGCCAGGCGCTGAACGATGCGGCGCTGATCACCATCACGCACGAGCATGGCGACCACATCGGCGGCTTCCTGGCGCAGCCGAACCAGAAGGCGCTGCTCGCCAAGGCGCGCTTCAACCAGGAGCAGGTGGAGAACGCGGCGCGCTACAATCCGGGCATGCCGGGCGACGCCTTCCAGGGTTATTCGCCGATCGCCTACGGCAAATATCTCGCCCTGGCGCCGGGCGTCGTCCTCATTCGCGCCGCCGGCCACACCCCGGGCAGCCAGATGGTCTACGTCAAGACGGCCAAGGGCAGCGAATTCATCTTCACCGGCGACGTCGCCTGGCACATGCGCAACATCGACGAGGTGCGCGAGCGTGCCCGGCTGGTGTCGATGTTCATGCTGCGCGAGGACCGCGACGCCGTGCTGGCGCAGCTCGCGGCGCTCAACGCGCTCAAGAAGGCCGAGCCGAACCTGCACATCGTGACCGGTCACGATCCGATGCCGGTCGATGCGCTGGAGCAGGCGGGACTGCTGGTGGCCGGTTTCCGCTAGCCGTTCTGCGTGCCGTCGGCATAGCCGCCGCCGATCCGTGTGCCCGGTGCGAACAGGCCGACGCCGGGCACGAAATTGACCTCGAGCCGCGTGCCGTCGGGGTCCTCGAACAGCACCGAGTAGTAGCCGGGCGCGAAATTGTCCTGCTGCGGTGCGTGCACGACGTGCGCGCCGATGCCGGCCAGAAACGCATGCACCGCATCGACGTCTTCGCGGCTGCGGGCGCGCCAGCAATGGTGATGCAGGCCGACCGAGCCCTGCTCGAAGCGCTTTCCGGCGTGCTCCGGCTTGCCTGCCTGGACGCCGAAGCCGGTGCGGCCGCCGACGCAATAGAACAGGCCCGGCGCATCGGCCACAACACGCAGGCCCAGGAACGGCAGCAACGCGCCGTAGAATTCGCGCGCCTTGGCGAAATCGCCCGGGCAGATGAAGGTGTGCGCGACGCCGTTGATCTCGATCATGGCCGGGCCCTCAGTTCCAATCGTTAGTCCAGACGACTTTGGGCGTCGGATCAAGCGCGCCTTCGATCGCGTTCGAGAACGGCACAACCCGTGTCGTCACCGTCTCGGGATGGAAATGACCCTTGGCGCAATGCGCCAGCACGCCCGGCAGATGCGTCCGCGCATCGACGCGGCTGGTGTGGAAGGTGATGCCTCTGGCGTACATGATGCGCAGCGGCAGCCCGACCAGTTCGTCGAAATACATCGCCACCGAGGTGAGCACGCCGTTCGGCACGGTGGAATGGACCGCGAAGCGCAAGGCGTCGGGATCGCCATGAGCATCGACCACGATCTCGCATTTGAGCGGCCTGCGCTCCTGGAGCATCAGGGCTTGCGCCCGCGCGCCCATCTTCTGCGCCAGCGCGCGCCGCGCCGGATCGTCGTCGAGATAGAGCGTGTCGGCGCCGAGCGATGCAGCGGCGCCGGCAGCGTAGAGCCCGACGCTCTGCGCTAGGCCGCCGATGACCAGCACATTGGCGCCGGGGCGCGCGGCGAGATGCGGCGCCACCGCGCGCCAGCCGTCGGGCAGATTGTCGGAGATCGAGGTCACGCTCAGCGGATCGACGCCGTCCGGCAGCTTGACCAGCATGTGGTCCGCGAAGGGGACGTACATCGCTTCGCTGATCGCGCCGCCGAACTCGGTGCCGGACGACGGCTTCAGCCCGAACGCGGCACGCGGCGGATAGGCGGCGCAGGTCGCGGTATAGCCGCGCTTGCAGGCGTCGCAGCGCCCGCACGACATCTGGAACGGCACGATGACGCGCTCGCCCGGCACGACGCCGGCCTTGTCGCCGGCCTCCATGACGACGCCGATGGCCTCATGCCCGAAGGCGAACGGACCCGGGAACGGGGCGCGTCCCAAGGCGATGTAGAGATCGAGATCGCAGCGCGCCACCGTCAGCGGCCGCACGATGGCATCGGTATCGGCATTGAGCCGCGGTGCCGCTACGTCATGCCATTCGAAATGGCGCGGCTTGATGAAGGTGAGCTGTCTCATGGTGTGGAGTACGAGGCGGCAACTTGAAGTTGGCAAGCGCGCTTTTCTTCCGACAGATGAAATGATCTCATCCATCCATGCCGAAGGACCCATCGCTGCCGCCCCTCAACGCCTTGCAGGCCTTCCACGCCGCCGGCATCGCCGGGAGCTTCCAGGGCGCGGCGCGGGCACTGAACGTCACGCCGTCGGCGATCAGCCATCAGATTCGCGGCCTGGAGGAATGGCTGCAGCGGCCGCTGTTCGCGCGCGGCACGCGGCAGGTGACGCTGACCAAGGACGGCAAGGCGCTGCTCAAGGCTGTGACCACCGCCTTCACGCGCATCGCGCAAACCTCGGACGCCTTGCGCGGCACGAAGGCTGCGACGTTGCGCATCAGCGCGCTTCCGCTGTTCACCAATGCCTGGCTGATCCCGCGGCTCGAGCGCTTCGAGAAGAAGCACCCCGATATCGGCCTGGAGATCGAGACCACCAACCGCGTCGTCGATCTGGCGCGCGAGAACATCGACATCGCGATCCGCAATCTGCGCGAGATGCCGCAAGGCCTGACCGCGATCAAGCTGTTCGATGTGCGCCCGGTGCCGCTGTGCACGGCCAAGATCGCGGCGCAGCTGAAGACGCCGGCGGATCTCGCGCAGCAGACGCTGATCCATCTCAGCGCGCGGCGCGGCGTGTGGTCGTCATGGCTGCGCGCGGCCGGCTGCGCGGGATTGAAATCGAAGCGCAAGCTCGCCTTCGACACCATGCCGGCGGCGCTGCAGGCCGCGGCGCAAGGGCGCGGCGTCGCCATCGGCATCGACGGCCTGGTGACGGAATGGGAAAAGTCTCTGGTGCGCCCGTTCGCGCATCGCGTACCCGGCGACGCGTCCTATTACCTCGTTCACCGCAAGGGCGACGGTGTACGGCCGCAAGTGCGCGCCTTCGTGAATTGGATCGGGGCCGAGATGGCGGCGTTCAAGCGCAAGGCGGCGGCGTGAAAACGAAGATCCCGACGCCCGAAGATCGCCGGAAGGCAGCAAAGCGCGCGGCGCTCAAGGCCCTCAAGAAAGCGCGCAAGGCGGCGGAGGTCGCCGGCGTGAAATTGTCGGACTGGGAAGGCGAATTCCTCGGCTCGGTGGAAACACGCGTGGAAAAATACGGACGCGCCTTCCGCGATCCGGAAAAAGGCGGGCCGGGCGCGTCACTTTCCCTGCGCCAGGCCGTTAAATTGAAGGAAATCGCCGGCAAGGCAGCCGGCAAACCCGCCAAGGGGAGGGGTTGGTCCCGAACCTGAGCGAACAATTATATTGCTGTAGGTAACCGTTTTGCACAGGAAATGTAAAAATCCTGTTGCAATGCAGCACAGTTGAGGGCCTACTTCGCCGCCGAATGAGCAGTCGCAACAAGGCTGCCGCAGGGGAAAAGGGATCAGAACATGGCGCAGCAGTCTGCTGAGGCGAAGCCGTCGCTCGCCGTCTACAAGGACCTTTACGAGATCGGCGAGATTCCGCCGCTCGGCCATGTCCCGTCCAAGATGTACGCCTGGGCGATCCGCAAGGACCGCCATGGCGAGCCGGAGAAGTCGTTCCAGATCGAAGTCGTGCCGACCTGGGAGCTCGACAGCCACGACGTCCTCATCCTCGTGATGGCCGCGGGCGTGAACTACAACGGCGTCTGGGCCGGCCTCGGCACGCCGATCTCGCCGATCGACGGTCACAAGAATCCCTTCCATGTCGCCGGCAGCGACGCCTCGGGCATCGTGTGGGCGGTCGGCTCCAAGGTCACGCGCTGGAAGGTCGGCGACGAAGTCGTCGTCCACTGCAATCAGGACGACGGCGACGACGAAGAATGCAATGGCGGCGATCCGATGTTCTCGACCAGCCAACGCATCTGGGGCTACGAGACGCCAGACGGTTCCTTCGCGCAGTTCTGCCGCGTGCAGGATCGCCAGCTCATGGAGCGCCCGCGCCATCTGACCTGGGAAGAAAGCGCCTGCTACACGCTCACCCTCGCCACCACCTACCGCATGTTCTTCGGCCATCGTCCGCACATCCTGCGCCCGGGGCACAACGTGCTGGTGTGGGGCGCGTCGGGCGGCCTCGGCTCCTTCGCGGTGCAGCTCTGCGCCGTGTCGGGCGCCAACGCCATCGGCGTCATCTCGGACGAGAGCAAGCGCGAATTCGTGCTCAGCCTCGGCGCCAAGGGCGTGATCAACCGCAAGGACTTCAGGTGCTGGGGCGCGATGCCGCAAGTCGGCACGCCGGAGTACGATGCCTGGACCAAGGAAGCGCGCAAATTCGGCAAGGCGATCTGGGACATCACCGGCAAGGGCAACGACGTCGACATGGTGTTCGAGCATCCCGGCGAGTCGACCTTCCCGGTCTCCTGCCTCGT
>CAYXMO010000134.1:0-7877 GCA_964465935.1 uncultured Rhizobium sp. | reverse complement strand
TGGGATCGCCGCCCGTGTAGTCGTAGTCCCAGCGGCTGGTGTGGAAGGCGTGGCCCTTATAGCTCTCGACGCCGGCAATGCCGGGCAGCTTGGGCCGGTGCAGCGGGCCGTTGGCCATCACCACGAAGCGCGCCTTCATCACATCGCCCTTGTTGGTCATGACGATCCAGCGCTTGGCCGCTTCGTCCCAGCGCAGCTCGGTCACTTCGGTCTGGAACACCGCGTCGCGGTAGAGATCGAAATGCTCGCCGATTCGGCGGCAGTATTTCAGGATCTCGGGCGCGCGCGTGTATTTCTCGACGGGCATGTAGCCGACTTCTTCGAGCAGCGGCAGGTAGACATAGCTTTCGATGTCGCAAGCGGCGCCGGGATAGCGGTTCCAGTACCAGGTGCCGCCGAAATCGCCGCCCTTCTCGATCAGGCGGATGCCGTCGACGCCGGCCTCGCGCAGCCGCGCGCCGGCGAGCAGGCCGCCGAAGCCGCCGCCGATCACCACGACTTCGATCTCGTCGTGCAGCGGCGCGCGCTGGACCGGTTTGACGTACGGGTCTTCGAGATAATTGGCGAAGCGGCCCGTCATCTCGACATATTGCTCGTTGCCGTCTTGGCGCAGACGCTTGTCGCGTTCGGCGAGATATTTGCGCTTGAGCGCCTCGGGATCGAAGCCCAACGCGTCGCGCGAAATCTCGGCGGTACCCGACATGACTCTTCCTCCGGCAATACTGACTTGTTGTCAGTATGCGAAAAGCAACGCGGAAGGCCAGCGGAAACTTAGAAGAACGGGTACGGAATGGCGCCGTTTCCCTACGGAAGCCCGCCGTCCTTTGCGTTCAGCGCGTTGCGCGCGGCGCGCGGGCTGGTTCCGGTCCAGCGCTTGAAGGCGCGCGAGAACGCGGCAGGATCGGAGAAGCCGACGAGATAGGCGGTCTCGTTCACCGAGACTTTCTTTCCCTTCAGATAGCCCAGCGCCATGCGGTGCCGCAGCTCGTCCAGCACTTTCTCGAAGGTGGTGCCTTCGGTCTTGAGCTTGCGGAACAGCGTCTGACGGCTGACGCCCAGCTTGCCCGCGACGGCATCCATGTTGCCGTCGCCGGTGTGCAGGATCGGCATCAGCAGGCTTTCGACGCGGCCGCGCATCGACTTTGAATCCTGCAGTTCCTTGAGCAGCGCGTCGGCATGCTCGCTGAGGATGCCGAAGGCATAGCGCGGCTGCGCCTGGAGGCGATGGAGCATCCACGAGGTGTCGATCAGGATGGCGTTCTTGTCGGCTTCGAAGGCGACCGGCGCGTCGTAGACCCGCTCATACTCACCGCGATAGGACGGGGCGGGATGGGTGACCTTCACCGCGCGCGCCAGCTTCGTCACGCCGAATAGGCGCGGGCCGCAGATCATGCGCGCGAAGGTGGACTCGGTGAGCTCGGGAAATTCGTTGGGATGTTCGCGGTTGTCGACGATCCACAGGCCGTCCTTGTCCGGCTCGGTGCGGAAACGCTCAGGCGGACCGTCGAACTCGATGACGAGCCGGCCATAGCGGTTGAGCTGCGCGAAAGCTTCGGCCATCGTCTCCGACGCGTGGCCGAGCAGGCCGACGACCGAAATCTGCGACATGTCGTTGGTCTCGCCGTAGTGCAGCGCCAGGGCGGGATCGCCGCTCATCTCCTTGCCCGCGCGCATCAGCGCAACGTAGCTGGCGAACGGAATACGGTTGTCCTGGTCCTCCAGCAGCGCGGGATCGATTCCGGCCCGCGCCAGCAGGATTGCGCGGTCGGCGCCCTTCGCTGCCGCCAGATCGGTCAGCCCACGCGCGAGACCGGCGGCAACCGTCAAATCCGGCATCGTGAAATCATCCCCCGGCTGGCGGTCATGTTACCTGCGGCCATGTTTTTGGTTCCTGGCGTCATGGTCGCCGCAATTGCGGACCTTATCTAGATAGATACGGCCAAGCAGGGGGACAAGCTCATGACGCTGGCGTCACGGATTGCGGAAGATGGTGCGGGCACATCGATCCTCGCCCGGATAATCCCCAAGCAGATCGACAATGCCTATCGCGGCCACTGGCTGGCGATCGTGCTTCTGGTGCTGAACCTGATCCTGCGCACCGTCATGGGGTTCAACTCCATAGTCTTCACCCGCACCGTGGCGACGTCAGCGGACGGCATTCCGCTCGACAGCTACGGCCACGACGCTGCCGGCATGGTGCTCCTGCTGTTCGCGCTGCTGGGAGTCTACGGCCTGTTCCTGCCCCTGCTGAGCGTCGTGGCCCTGATCCGCTACCGCGCGATGATACCGCTGGTGTATGTGCTGTTGCTGGTCTTCCAGCTGGGTTCGCGGGCGGTTCGGCTGCTGCATCCGACCGCCAGTCTGTTCGCGACGCCGGTCGGCTTCTACGTCAATCTCGGTTTGCTCGCCTTGACGATCATCGGATTTGGACTCTCGCTCTGGCCCAGGCGGGCGGCGGCCTAGGTCTACGCCGGGAACATGTGCATGTAGGGCTCCGCTTCCTTGAGCACGCGCGCGAAGGACGGCCGCTGGCTCAGGCGCTGGAGATACGCCGCGGTCTTGGGGAATTCGCCGGCCAGGGGCATGACCTTGTCGGCATAGAAGAGCGCCGGCGCGGCGGCGCAGTCCGCCATCGTGAAAGCGTCGCCCATCGCCCAGGTGGCGCCGATGTCGCTCTCGACCACCGCGATGGCGGTGCGCATCGAGGCGCGCGCCTGCTCGACGCCGAGCGGGTCCTTCTTGTCCATCGGCCGCAGACGGTCGCCGATCACACGCTGCATGTGCATGTGGATGTGCAGATCGAAGAAGCGGTCGCGCATCCGCACCTGGCGCGCCAGGTCAGCGTCGGCGGGCAGAAGATGCGTCTTGCCGGGATAATGCAGCGCCAGATACTCGATGATGATGCTGGACTCCGGCACCATCCACTCGCGCGCCGCGTCCTCGATCACAGGAAACTTGCCGATCGGCCACAGCTTGTAGAACGCCTCGCGATCCTCGGGTTTGGAGAGATCGACGAAGACGGGCGTGAACGGCGTGTCGTTCTCGAAGAGAGCGATCAGCACCTTCCAGCAGAAGGACGACAGCGGATGATAGTGCAGCTTGAGCGACACGCCGTTCATCCCCTCAGCCCTTGTGGTCGAATTCGGTGTCGATGACGAGCAGGATTGGCTCCTTGAAGAACGGTCCCATGTCGTAGTCCTGCGGATCGATGCTGCCTTCGGCGTGGATGCCGATGACATGGCCCATCACCGGCCCGCCGGCGAAACCGGGGCCGGCGCCGATCAGCGTGACGGCGAAGGTCACCGGCTTGCTCTTGCCCTTCAGCGTGAAGGTGCCGGTGACGGTGCCGTGCGTCGCGTCCTTCTTGTGGAAAGCGGTCGAGACGAAGGTCGCTTCCGGGAAGGCGGCCGAATTCAGATATTTCTCGCCGGCCAGCTCGGCGGCGAAGCCGGGCACGTTGGAGGTGATCGAGGCGGTCTGCACCGTGGCGCTGAGCTGCGACTTGGCAATCGCCTTGGGATCGAAGGTCAGCGTTGCGCTGACGGTTTCGAAGCGGAAGACGCTGAGCGAGAAGCCCATATGCGAGACCTTGGCGATCAGCCCGACATGGCGGCTGTCGAGCGTGTAGTCGCCGGCCACCGCGGTGTTGATGTCCTTGCTGCCATGCGGCAGCACGAAGGGCTTGGCGGGCGGCGGCGCGTCGTCGGCCAGCGCCGGGACGGCGAGGGCAAGCGCGGCACAAAGGAGCAGGGCGGTTCTCATGGCGTTTCCTTGGGTCGGGTTCCGAATGAGGCTAGCCTAGCCTCACTCGTTGCCGCACGTCACCTCAGCGTGACCAAAAGATCGCGCAGGCGATCCAGGCTGCCGTTCCAGCCCATCTCCATGCCGGCGACGGGGACACCGACGCTCTCGTCGGCCTGCTGCACCACGCAATGCAAGGTCATCCTGGTCTTGCCGCCGATGTCTTCGAAGGTGACGGTATTGTGGTTGACGAACTGCCAGCTGCCGTCGGGGTTCTGGAACGCCTTGCTGAGGAAGACGATGCGGCGCGGCGGGTCGATTTCGATGAATTCGCCGCCCATCGGGTGATCGAAGCCCGGGCCGCGCATCTGCACGAAGATCTCTCCGCCCGGTCGTACGTCGAGCCGCGTCTCGCCGTTTTCGGAGCCGGCGGGTCCCCACCAGGCGCGGAAATGCTTCGGGTCGGTCCACATCTCGAACACCAGATCGCGCGGGGCGTCGAACACGCGGGCGATTCTGAGTTCGGTGCCCTGCCTGACCGGCGGCGAGTTCGCCATCGCCTGCGAGGCCTGCAGGTAACCGGCGAGGCGGCCCAGATGCTGGACGCCGCCCTCCACCGCGCCGAACTCGCGGATGACGTGGTCGCGCGCTGCGACCGAGGGGAAGCGCGAATGCATGACGAGGCGCGTCTTGCCGCCTTCGTCGGCGAAGGTGATGGTGACGTGGAACTGATCCGGGTCGCCCGGGCCGCCATGGCGGTAGACGAGGCGCGCTGGCTTGGCGAGTTCCTCATAGGTGATCTTGTTGTCGTAATCGGTGCCGTCGGGGCCGTGCATCACGAAGTCCCAGACGCCACCTTTGCGCGCAGCATGGCTGTGGGTGGTGATCGAAAAGCCGTTCGGCCCCCACCAGCGCGCCAGATGCCTAGGATCGGTGAAGACCTCCCACACCAGCTCGCGCGGCGCATCGAGCAGGCGGTTGAACGCGATCACCGGCTCGTCGGCCGGAACGTGAGCGTCATTTGCGGCGGCGGACATTCTTCTTTCCCTTGGCTTGGAGGTCTTTGAGGTATGCGTCGAGGCGGTCGAAGCGCTGGTTCCACAGCGCCCGGTATTCTTCGAGCCAGGCGTCGATGCTCATCAGCGCTTTCGGCTCCAGCTTGCAGGGCCGCCACTGCGCTTCGCGGCTGCGCGTGATCAGACCGGCATGTTCGAGAACCTTCAGGTGCTTGGATATCCCCGGCAGCGACATGTCGAACGGTTCCGCGAGTTCGGTGACCGAGCGCTCGCCGAGCGCGAGCTGGGCCAGAATCGCCCGGCGCGTCGGGTCTGCAAGCGCCTGAAAGGTGGTGGAGAGCTGGTCCATTCGTATTTCACCGAGTAGATAATTAGCTGTGTAGTTAAATATAGGCGATGAGTCAAGCAGCAACCTCCCTCGCGCGGCGCGAAAGAGGTTGCTTCGGAAAAAGAGAAGGTCGGCTACAGCACCGTCAGCATGCCCGCGACCAGCGGGTGGCGGATGATGTCGGCATCGGAGAGGCGCACGACCGCGATCTCCGGCACGCGCTCCAGCCGGTCGGCGATGTCGCCCAGGCCCGACATGCCCTTGAGCAGGTCGGTCTGGTCCGGATCGCCGGTCAGCACCATGGTCGAGCGCCAGCCCAGCCGCGTCAGCAGCATCTTGAGCTGGGTGTAGGTGCAGTTCTGCGCCTCATCGATCACGACATAGCAATCCGACAGCGTGCGGCCGCGCATATAGGCGACGGGTGCGATCTCGATCACGCCGTCGGCGATCAGCGCCTTGAGCCGCTTGTTGCCGAGGCGCTCGGTCAGCGCGTCGTAGAGCGGGCGCAGATAAGGCGCGAGCTTCTCGTTGAGGTCGCCGGGCAGGAAGCCGAGGCTCTCGCCCGCTTCGACCGCGGGCCGCGACAGCACGATGCGGCTGCAGCGCCCGGCTTCGAGCGCTTCGACCGCTTTGGCGATGGCGAGGTAGGTCTTGCCGGTTCCGGCGGGGCCGAGCGCGAGGACGACGGAGCGTTCCTCGATGGCGTCCAGCAGCATTTGCTGGGTCGGGCTCATCGCCCGGATGTTCTTCACATATTTGCGGTCGCGGGGTTCGTCGCCGCCATGCGGGTTCCAGCCGCCGCGGGAAGAGGGAAAGAGGCGATGAACTTTGTCGTCTTCATCGAAGCTGTGGGTGTCACGGGCTTTGTAACGCGCGGAACGCTTGGCCATGGAGTCTCCCTGGTCAGGATCGGTACGCTTGAGGGGAAGGTGCGCCGGGCGTGTGTGCGAGGGCTGGGCGAAAGGCCCGGTTTTTCGAGGCTAGGTGCCGTGCAATGCCGCACTAAGTTTCAGCCCCCGCTGATGTCGAATCACGTCCCGACACGAAAAGCGTAACAGGCTTTGTGCGACTGCAATGTGAAATCTTCCGCCTTCGCTGCGCTACGGCGTGATGCGAAGAGTGATTAATCCGCAGACTGAGCGTTAACCGGCGCGCATGTGCCCGGCGATCGAGACGATGGCGTCGACCAGGTCGATCAGCCGCGCTGCATATTGTTCCGGGATCGCGAGCCGCGCGTCGCCGCCGAGGAAGGCGCTCTCCAGCGTGTCGAGCAAGCCGATCAGGCGCAGATGATGCAGGCCGAGTGCGCTCTGGATCGGATCGGTGACGACGCCGGCGAACGCGGCGGCGGTGGCGCTGGCCGCGAGCACGGCGCCGGCCACCGTGAACGCCGCAAAGCCGCCGATCTTGGCGCCGAGCGCCTGCGCCAGCGCCGGCCCTAGCGTGAGAAAGCCCGGCGTCGCCTGATGCAGGAACGCGCCGCCCGCCGCCATCGTCACGCCGGCGCTGACGATCTCGCTCATGGCGCCGCGGGCGTTGAGATAGATCGCGATCTGGCGCGCCAGGCTGGCGTCCATCTGCAGGCGCTGCTTCTCGCCCCAGGGTCCGTTGAGCGCGCCCAGGGCGCCGTCGAGCCGCCGGTCGCCAAGGATCTCGACGGCCAGGGCGTCATGGAACGACGGCTCGCCGGAGCCGGTGTAGGGAAGTTCCAGCAGGTCGACGATCAAGCGGCGCTCGATTTCCTGGCTCACCGTGGTGCGAAAGAACAGCTCGCGGGCCCGCAGCTTCTCGGCGGTCTGCTTGCGGCCGGTCATCGCCAGGACGTGTGCCGCGGCGTTGAGCCCCAATTGAGGTCCGGCCAGCGCCGCATTCAGCGGCGCTCGCCACAGATCGTGGCCCAGCGCATGGCGATGGGTCTTGAGCGCGCCGGAAAACGAGAAAGTGCGGTCCACGAATGCCGGCACGCGGCTGCGCCGCTTGCGGAAATAGGTGCGGATCGCATCCTCGACGATGGTGTGCGCCAGCGCGTGATCGAGCGCGGGCAAGTGTGTCTTCGAAGCAGCCGCCATGGCCGCACTATGCACCGGCCATCTCGCCTTCGCAAAACTTGCCTGTCACAATGCCGCCGCAAATCTTTCCGTGGAACCGTCATGCCGATCTACGCCCTCGACGACGCGACGCCGCAGCTGCCGCCGGAGGGCGAGTATTGGGTGGCGCCCAATGCCGTCCTGATCGGCAAGGTGCGGCTGCTCAAGGGCGCCAGCGTGTGGTGGGGCTGCGTCCTGCGCGGCGACAATGACTGGATCACCATCGGCGAGAACGCAAATATCCAAGACCTGACGGTGATCCATGTCGATCCCGGTCAGCCGGTGACGGTGGGCGCCAACTGCACCGTCGGCCACCGCGTGATCCTGCACTCGACGACGGTGGAGGACGGCTCGCTGATCGGCATGGGCTCGACCTTGCTTAACCGCAGCCGCATCGGGAAGAACTGCCTGGTCGGCGCCAACTCGCTGGTGACCGAAGGCAAGCAATTCGACGACGGGTCGATGATCCTGGGCGCGCCGGCCCGCGTCGCGCGCAAGCTCAATGAGATGGAACTGGCGGGTCTGAAAATGTCGGCGGCGGGCTACGTCCACAACCACCAGCGCTTCGCGGCGAAGATGAAGCAGGTGGGATAGAGTGTGCGTGCTTCCGCCTTCGCCAAGGCTACGGCGGACCAAGAGATTGCGGCTACCCGCCGAAGCTTTAGCGTAGGCGGGTCGAGGCTCCGCTTCGCGGAGCACCTCAGC
>CAYXMO010000133.1:6376-7972 GCA_964465935.1 uncultured Rhizobium sp. | reverse complement strand
GGAGCGAACATGGCCGTCACACGCGAGAAAGTCGCCACCTGCGACCCCATCTGGTCCGCCCTGCGCGAGCAGGCCGAGGCCTTGGCGGAGGCCGAGCCGGCGCTGGCCAGCTTCGTTCATGCCACGGTGCTCAAGCACGACCGGCTGGAGAACGCGCTGTCCTATCACTTGGCCAAGAAGGTCGGCAGCGAGGACCTCTCGCCGATGATGACGCGCGAGATTTTCCAGGAGGCGATGATCGACGACCCTTCGATCGGCGACGCGGTGCGCGCCGATCTCGCCGCGGTGTTCGACCGCGATCCGGCCTGCAACGCGCATCTGGAGGCCTTCCTGTTCTACAAGGGCTTCCACGCCCTCGAGTGCCAGCGCATCGCGCACTGGCTGTGGAAGCGCGGCCGACGCGCCATGGCGCGGTTCCTCCAGAGCCGCATCTCGGAGCTGTTCGCCGTCGACATTCATCCCGCCGCGCGCATCGGCAAGGGCATCATGATCGACCACGGCACCGGCGTGGTGATCGGCGAGACCGCGGTGGTCGAGGACGACGTCTCGATGCTCCACGGCGTGACGCTGGGCGGCACCGGCAAGGAGGACGGCGACCGCCATCCCAAGGTGCGGCGCGGCGTGCTGCTGTCGATGGGCGCCAAAATCCTGGGCAATATCGAGATCGGCGAGTATTCCCGCGTCGGCGCCGGCTCGGTGGTCCTGCGGCCGGTTCCGCCGGGCTGCACCGCCGTCGGCGTGCCCTCGCACCTGACCAACTGCGCCGGCGCCGAACGCCCGTCGCAGGAGATGAACCAGGTCATCGACGACGAGCAATCGGGCTGACGGCATCCAGCCGCCGCCCAAGGCCGAACCTCAAGCCCGTCAAAACAGGAAGTCTGCCGCGTCGATCTGCGCCGCGGACACGCCCGTCAAGTGAATGACATCGGCGCCGTGGAGCGTGATGATCGTATCGCTTCCGGCAGCGGTGACGGTAAGGTCGGAGAACTTCAGGCCGCGGCCGGTAAGGTCCATGACGTCGTGTTCGGCCGCGCCGTTGGTGGCCGAGAAATCGGTGATCGTGTCGCTGCCGGATGACGCCAGGAATACGAAGCGGTCGGCGCCGCCGCCGCCGGTCAAGGTGTCGTTGCCCGCTCCGCCGGTGATCGCGTTGTCGGCACCGTTGCCGATGCCGGTGAAGTTGCCGCTCCCGGCAAAGACCAATTCCTCGACATTGGCCGGGAGCGTGTAGGAATTCAGCGTCGTCTGAATCCGGTCGTTGCCTTCGCCGCTAAATTCGATGACGGAATCGCCGGCTGCCGCGACGACATAAATGTCGTTGCCGGTACCGCCCTGCAGCGTGTTGGCGCTTCCCGCGCCGCCGGTCAGCGTATCGTCGCCGCCGGCGCCGATCAGATAGTCGGCGCCCGCGCCGCCCACGATGACGTTGTCGCCGCCATTGCCGATGCCGGTGAAGCCGCCCGCGCCGCTATAGACCAGCATCTCGATGTTCGCTTGCAGCGTGTAGAGGCTCAGCGTCGTCTGGACCTGATCGTTGCCTTCGTTGGCAAACTCGATCACGGAATCGCCGGTGGCTTCGACGAAATAGGTGTCGTT
>CAYXMO010000133.1:0-6276 GCA_964465935.1 uncultured Rhizobium sp. | reverse complement strand
AACTCGATCACGGAATCGCCGGTGGCTTCGACGAAATAGGTGTCGTTTCCCGTGCCGCCCTGGAGCGTATTGGCCGACCCGACGCCGCCGAACAAGGAGTCGTCTCCAGCGGCGCCTACCAGATAGTCCGCTCCGGTGCCGCCGACGATCGTGTTGTTGCCGCTGTTGCCGAATCCGGAAAAGCCGCCCGCACCGGTGTAGACGAGTTTTTCGACGTTGGCTTGGAGCGTGAAGGAACTCAGGGCGGTCTGAACGACATCGAATCCTTCGTTGGCGAATTCGAGCGTCGAATCGCCGGCAACGCTGACGATGAAGGTGTCGTTGCCGAGGCCGCCTTGCATGGTATTGGCAGCGCCCGTGCCGCCGTCCAGGGTGTCGTCGCCGGCGCCGCCGACCAGATAATCCGCGCCGGCGCCACCGACGATCACATTGTCGCTGCTGTTGCCGATGCCGGTGAACGCGCCGGTGCCGGTATAGAACAGCTTTTCGACGTTCGCCTGAAGCGTCAGAGACGCCAGGGCGGTCTGCACCATGTCGACGCCCTCGTTCGCGAATTCGATGATCGAATCGCCAGCGGCGCCGACGACATAAAGGTCGTTGCCGACGCCGCCTTGCAGCGTGTTGCCCGCTCCCGTGCCGCCGATCAACGTGTCGTTGCCGCTGCCTCCGATCAGGTAATCGGCGCCCGCGCCGCCATCGAGAACATTGTCTCCGCCATCGCCGACCAGCGTGTCGGCAAAGGCCGAGCCCGTGACGTTTTCCATATGCGTGAGCGTGTCGGTGCCGCCAAAGCCGTTGGCGCCGCTGCCCGCCGCGAGATTGATGGAAACGGCCGCGGACGCAGCGGCGTAGTTGGCGGTATCGATTCCCTGGCCGCCATCCAGCGTATTGCTGCCGGCGCCGCCGGCGAGCGTGTCGTCGCCCGCCCCGCCCACCATCGTGTTGTCGCCGCCATTGCCGGTGCCGTTGAAGTTGCCCGCGCCCGTATATGTCAGATTCTCCACATTCGCGGGCAAGGTATAGGTGCTGAGATTGGTCTGAACCTGATCGATGCCTTCAACCGGCGTTTCGATGATCGAGTCGCCCGCGACTTCGACCGCGTAGATGTCGTTTCCGGCCCCGCCCTGCAGCGTGTTGGACTGGCCGACGCCGCCGATCAGCGTATCGTTCCCGCTGCCGCCGATCAGATAGTCGCTTCCGGCGCCGCCGATCAGCGTGTCGTTGCCGGCGCCGCCGACGATCACGTTGTCGGCGCTGTTGCCCGTGCCGGCGAAGTTGCCGGTTCCAATGAAGGTCAGGTTCTCCAGATTCACCGGCAGGACGAACGTGTTCAGCGTGGTCTGCCAGGTATCGATCCCTTCGCCCGCGAATTCCAGGACGGTGTCGCCGACCGATGTGACGACATAGGTGTCGTTTCCGGTTCCGCCTTGCAGTGTGTTGGGCTGGCCGGCGCCGCCGGCCAGAACGTCGTTGCCGGCGCCGCCGACCAGATACTCGCTGCCGGTGCCGCCGACGAGCGTGTCGGCAAAGGCCGTCCCGACAACGATCTCGATCCCGCTCAGCGTGTCGGTGCCGCCATAGCCGTTGCTGCTGGCATTGCCGGTGGCGAGGTTGACGTTCACGCCTCCGGGCGCCGTCGAATAGTCCACCGTGTCGGCGCCGGCGCCGCCGATCAGCGTGTTGTTGCCGGCGTTGCCGATCAGCGCATCGTTGCCGCTGCCGCCGTCCAGCGTGTCGTTGCCGGCGCCGCCATAGAGCGTGTTGTTGGCGGAATTGCCCGTTATTTGATCGTTGCCGCTGCCGCCTTTGGCGTTTTCGATGAGCGAGCGCGGGTCGTTGTTGTACTCGTCGGCGTTGGCGACCTCGCCCGGCGCGCGAATGCTCGTGTTGGAGCTGTCGACGAACGCCAACTGCGCCGCCGAGAAGGTGGAGAATTCGCCCGGCAGCAGATTGATGCTGAGGTTGGTGGCGTAGTTCGACAAATCGTATGTGTCGGTTCCGTTTCCATCCCAGATCGCCTCGTAGATCGTGTTGGTCGACGAAGCGCCCTGACCCAGGCCGTTGATGAACATTTCGCCGGTGGTCGGGCTCCAGGAATAGATGGTGTCTCCCGCATTCGTGCTGAAGTTGGCGCCATACATGTACTGGAGCGCCGCGATGTCGTCGGTCATGTAGGTCTGATTGCCGCTGCCGGCCTGGTTTCGATAAAAGTCGTCCGCTCCGACATAGGAATGGTAATCCATGATCGACCAGCCGGTGGAGTCGTGCGCGGCGGGAAGGACGCCGTGCACGCTGTCGTCTTGCTGTCCGTGTTTCAGACCCAGCGCATGCCCGAGCTCGTGCATGAAGGTGTCGAACTCGTATCCGGCCTTGGTCGGCGGGCTGTTGCGGATATTGCCGAAAAACGCGTCGCCGCCCGTGTCGTCCGTGCTGGGATAGTAGGCGTAGGAGGTCGGAGGGTGAGACGACCCGGCGAAGCGCAAAGTCGCATGCACCGAGTCGGTTTCGGTAATTTCGGCGAACAGCAGCGGCGTGTACTGCGAAACCAGACCCAGCGCATAGCGAACGACGTTTTGCTGCGCGGATGTCAGCACCTGAAAGCCGCTGGCCGGCGCCGGGTCGGTGTAGCCCGCGCCGTAGTTCGACGCGGCGGTCGGAAAGCTGTAGGTCAGGGATGTGTCGCTCCACGCGACGCCGCTGAGGATTCCGTTTATGTCCTGGTTCGTGAAATTGCCGGTCGTTCCGACCGATGTCGTGTTCACGACGGTTTTTACCGGCGCCGCGTTCGGATCGTCCGACGCCGTCAAATTGGGAAAAAGCAGTGGACCGGCATAGTCCGACCGGCCGGGGACCAGACCCAGATCGGATGCAAGCTTATCCGCCTGCCCTTGAGCGTCCCCGATGGCGGGGGGCTGGTGCGCGGCTTCCGAGCCTTGCGGCGGCGCGAGCGCGCCGCGCGGCATGACGATATAACCGCCGGCAGGCGGCAG
This sequence comes from uncultured Rhizobium sp., assembly GCA_964465935.1. Lineage (GTDB taxonomy): Bacteria > Pseudomonadota > Alphaproteobacteria > Micropepsales > Micropepsaceae > Rhizomicrobium. The sequence continues at coordinate 3,286 of CAYXMO010000133.1, read as the reverse complement.
GAACGCCCCGGGTTCACCCTGCTGCGGCAATCCGATGAAGCGGCCTTGTCTGGGCAACCCGGCCTCGTCGTCGGCGGCATCGAAGCCTTTGATGTAGGTTTTATAGTATTCGCCCAAAGTATCGCGCGCCATCTATAAAGCCTCCGCAAATATCGGGATCGTTTTCAATTTGCGCACGAAAGACGAGGGAACTCAACCTTAGGGAGAACTCCGTGCACAATTTGGTAGCGCTGTCGCGGAACCCGTAGCCCTGGCAGCGCTAGGCTAAAGCGCGTCGCGCAGCTTCAATAGCGTCAGCGCCGCCGTCACCATCGGCTTGCGCAGCAGCGCGCCGCCAGGGAACTTGCGTGGCGGGACGCGTGCCAGGATGTCGAAGCGCTCGCCGTCGCCGAGCGCGGCTTCCGCCAACGCCTTGCCGCCGGCCATCGTCAGCGCCACGCCGTGCCCCGAATAGCCGTGGCCGAACAGGACGCGCTGGCTCAGGCGGCCGAAATGCGGCATGCGCGTGCGGGTGATGCCGACGGTGCCGCGCCACGCGTGCTCGATGGCGACCTCCGCCAGCGCCGGAAAGACGCGCGCCAGGCGCGGCCGCACCAGCGCGGCGATGTCGGCCGGCGGATTCCAGTAGCTCTCGCGTCCGGCGAACAGCAGGCGGCCGTCGGCGCTCTTGCGGTAATAGTCGAGCACATGCCGCGTATCGGCGACCGCCACGTCGCCGGGCAGGATCGCGCGGTTCGCCGCTTCGTCGAGCGGCGCGGTGGCGACGATGAAACTCTCGACATGGGCGATGTAGGGCGCGAGCCCGGGCGCCAGGGCGGCGCTGAAGGCGTCGCACGCCAGGATGACGTGATCGGCGGTCACGGTGCCGTTCGCGCAGCGCACGGTGGCGGGCTCCTCGATGGCGAGCGCTGGACTGCGTTCGTACAGCGTCGCGCCGGCCGTCAAGGCCGCCGCCGCCAGCTGGTGCGCGAATTTCAAAGGATGCAGATGCCCGCCGCCGCGGTCGAGACGCGCCGCCGGATAGATCGCGGTACCGAGTGTGGCCTCGGTTTGCGCGGCGTCCAGCATGCGCAGTTCGCCATAGCTGTAGTTCGCCGCCAGATGTTCGGCATCGGCGGCAAGATCGCGCGCCGTGCGGGCCTTGTGCGCGGCGATGACGAGGCCGCGCTTGAGATCGCAGCCTTCGCCGGCCAGTTCGAAGACGAGGCTCCGGGCTTCCTCGCTCAGCCGCCACAGATCGCGGGCATGCGCCGCACCGAGCCAGCGCTCCAGTTCCGCCTGCTCCTTGCGGTGGCCGGGATGGATCTGGCCGCCATTGCGGCCCGACGCGGCGAAGCCGATCTCTTGCGCCTCGACCAGCACGACCCGGGCGCCGGCCCGCGCGGCATGCAGCGCCGCCGAAAGGCCGGTATAGCCGCCGCCGACGACGCAGATGTCGGCGCGCACATCGCTGCTGAGGCGCGGCAGGGCCGGCGCATCGCGCGCGCTTGCCGCGTAATAGCCTTGTGGCGCATCGCTCATGCTCGTCCTTGCGCGATGAGCGGCGGCGCGGTCAAGCTTGCCCTTGACCGGCCCCAAGCGGCGTGCAAGTTGGACCTGTCTTTGCAGGAGAATCCCCGTTGACCCGCAGCGAAATCTGGCGCCTGGAGAAATACCTGCGCAACCTGTTCCGCCTCGACACGATCACCATCGTGGAGCGCGTGAAGCAGCCGGATTCGGTCGAGGTTCATGTCGCGGGCGAGTTCATCGGCGTGGTCTTCAAGGACGAGGAAGACGGCGAGACCTCCTATGCCTTCAACATGGCGATCTTGGAGATGGACCTGCCCGAAGCGCCGGCCAGCCGGGCCTAAGCCTCCCGGATCACCCGCAGGAACAGCGCGCCGAATTCCTTCAGCTTCTTGGCGCCGACGCCGTTGACCTCGGCGAACTCGTTTTCGTTCTGCGGCCGGCGCTCGACCATGTCGAGCAGGGTGCGGTCGGGGAAGATCGCGAAGGCCGGTACGCGCCGCTGCTTGGCCAGACGCAGGCGCAATTCCTTGAGCGCCGCCAGCAGCGACGAGCCGCCGTCGCCGAGCGGCGCGGCGGCCACGCCCCCCGTCTTGCGCTCGGGCCGCAGCGCGACATGCGGGCGGTAGTGGAACGTGCCTTCGCCGCGCGCCAGCGCCCGGCCCTTGGCTGTCAGCGCCAACCCGCCATAACCGGCGACGTCGAGATGCAGGAAGCCGCCGGCCGTGAGCTGGCGGATGATGCCTTGCCACTCCTCCTTTTTGCCCGCGGCGCCGGTGCCGAACGCCGCAAGGCGGTCGTGACCGGCGGCTGCCGCCTTGTCGTTGCGCAGGCCGCGCAGCACGTCGGCGATATGGCCGGCGCCGTAGCGCTCGCCGGTCTGGCGCACCGCTTCGAGGACGAGCCGCGCCGCGGCGCTGCCGTCGGTCAGCGCGCTCGGATTGAGGCAAAGATCGCAATTGCCGCACGGCTCGACGGTCTCGCCGAAATAACCGAGCAGCACCTGGCGGCGGCAGCCTGGCGCTTCGCAATAGCCGATCAGCGCGCCCAACCGCTGGTGCTCGCGGCGCTTGCGGTCCTCGCCGGACTCCTCCTGCTCGATGAAGACGCGGCGCATGCGGATGTCGCCGAGGCCGAACAGCATATGCGCCTGCGCGGCCGCGCCGTCGCGCCCGGCGCGGCCGATCTCCTGGTAGTACGCCTCCAGGCTGCCGGGCAGGTCGGCATGGAAGACGAAGCGGACGTCGGACTTGTCGATCCCCATGCCGAAGGCGATGGTCGCGACCATCACGATGGCGGGCTCGGTCATGAAGCGGCTCTGGTTGAGATCGCGCAGCTCCTTGTCGAGGCCAGCGTGATAGGCAAGGGCGGCGACGCCATGCTCGCCGAGGAACGCGGCAGTGTCCTCGGTCTTCTTGCGCGACAGGCAATAGACGATGCCGCTCTTGCCGCGATGGCCGGCGAGGAAGGCCAGCAGCTGCTTCTTGCCGTCCTGCTTGGGCTCGACGGTGAGGCGGATGTTCGGCCGGTCGAAGCCGAGCACGATCTTGTCGGCCTTGCCGTCGAACAGCTTGGCAGCGATGTCGGCGCGCGTCACTTCATCCGCCGTCGCCGTCAGCGCCGCGATGGGGACGGTGGGGAAAAGCTCGCGCAGGCGCGCCAGCGCTTCGTATTCGGGGCGAAACGCCGGTCCCCATTGCGAGATGCAATGCGCCTCGTCGACCGCGATCAGCCGGACGTCGAGCTTGCGCAGCGCGTCCAGCATGCGCTCGGTCATCAA
>CAYXMO010000132.1:0-7985 GCA_964465935.1 uncultured Rhizobium sp. | reverse complement strand
GGGGCGCGATGGGCGCGGCGGAAGCCTGCTGGCACGCGGCGCGGCAATACACGCTCGACCGCAAGCAGTTCGGCCGCCCGCTCGCCGCCAACCAGCTGATCCAGAAGAAGCTCGCCGACATGCAGACCGAGATCACCCTGGGCCTGCTGGGCGCGCTGCGCCTGGGCCGGATGATCGATTCCGGCGACGCGGCGGCGCCGGCGATCTCGCTGCTGAAGCGCAACAATTGCGGCAAGGCGCTCGCCATCGCCCGCGAGGCCCGCGACATGCATGGCGGTAACGGCGTCAGCGACGAATACGGCGTTATCCGCCACGTGCTGAACCTCGAAGCGGTCAACACTTATGAGGGCACGCACGACGTCCACGCCCTGATCCTGGGCCGGGCGCAGACGGGGATTCAGGCGTTCAGCTGAGTCATCCACAACGCTAGGCTGTAGCCGGATTTCTGCTATTCTCGTTGAGATTGGTAGGACTGTGCATGCCTGAAACCGCCCTGCACAACGTTTTCAGCCGCGCGCGGCTCGATGATCGGCAAATCTCCGAGTTGATTGGAATATGCCGCGGTATTTCCGCTGACAACGATGTGAACGATGCCGAGGCCGCGTATCTGCGCACGTGGCTCGCGGCTCATTCGGAAATCACGCACAATCCAGTCGTCGCGAACCTGCTGCAGCACATTTCTGCTCTTCTCAAGCACGATGTTCTTGGTCCGGACGAACGAAAGGAACTGGCTGAAACGCTTGCGCACTTTACGGGCGACAAGGTTGAACTCGGCGAGGTGCTGAAATCGAATTCGCTTCCTCTCGACGTCCCGGCGCCCGATCTGGAATTTCCGGGTTCGCTGTTTTGTTTCACCGGGACGTTCGCATTCGGCACTCGAAAGGATTGCGAATCGGCGGTCGAGCGTCTCGGCGGCGTGACCGGCTCCCTCACGCAGAAGACCGCTTACCTCGTTGTCGGCGTGTATGCGACCGACAGTTGGATGCAATCGACCTACGGCCGTAAGATAGAGCGCGCCCTGGAATTTAAGAGCGCCGGATCGCCACTAGCGATTGTCGGTGAATCGCACTGGGCTAAATTCGTTACGCGGACTTAAATCTCAAGCGAGACTGCGAACAACGCGATGGCGACCTCTCCCGCGCAATGTCTGGCTGCGTTCGTCGCGGCGCTGAACGCCAAGGACACGGATGGCGCGCTGGCGCTGCTGACCGACGATGTCGCGTTCTTCTACAGCAACGGCGCCGCGCTCTGGGGCAAGGCGGCGATCCGGGAAGCGATCGCCGAGAATTGGCGCGGCATCGACCGCGACAACTACACGACGCACGATCCGGTCTGGCTGGCGCAGTCCGATAGCGCCGCCGTCGTGGTCTACAGCTTTTCCTGGTCGGGCCTGTCGGACGGCAAGGAAATCGGCGGCCGCGGGCGCGGCACGACGGCGCTGCGCCGCGAAGCCGGCGGCTGGCGCATCGCGCACGAGCATTTGAGCCAGGGACGCTGGCGCCCGCCCGCCTAATCCTTCTCGGCGTCCTTCTCCACCGCGATGATGTTCTTCTTGGTGAAGAGATATTCCTTCATCTCCTTGGCGAAATGCGGATTGTTGCGCCGCAGCCATTCCAGGATCATGCAGGCATGCTCGATTTCCTCGCGCATGTTGTGCAGCAGGATTTCCTTGAGCGCCGGCGCGTCGCAGTCGTCGGCGCGCTGGCGGTACCAGTCGGCGGCTTCGAGCTCCTCCATCAGCGAGACGATGGCCTGGTGCATGGCGAGCGTCTCCTTGCTGAGGCGTTCGCGGGGGGCGTGGAGATTTTCGGATGACATGGGGCTTTGGCCTTCAAAGGGGAAGCTCTGCTATATCGGATGCGGACGGCTTTTTGAACGAGCGCGGCGATGAAACTTGACGGCATCCGGGTCCTCGACCTGTCGCAATTCCTCCCCGGGCCGCATCTGACCATGACGATGGCCGACCACGGCGCCGACGTGATCATGGTCGAGCCGAAGAACGGCGTCGGCGAGCCGGTCCGCGCCATGGGCACGCGCGACGCGCAAGGCACCGCGGTGTGGTTCCGCAACATCGCGCGCGGCAAGCGCTCGATCGCGCTCGACCTCAAGGACAAGGACGATCTGGCGGCGTTCCTGGCGCTGGCCGGCGAAGCCGACGTGATCGTCGAGGCGTTCCGCCCCGGCGTCGTCAAGCGTCTGGGCATCGGCTACGACGCGGTCGCGGCACGCAATCCGCGCATCGTCTATTGCTCGATCAGCGCCTTCGGCCAGACCGGGCCTTGGACGCTCAAGCCGTCGCACGACCTCGGCGTGCAGGCCCTGGCCGGGACGCTCGACCTGTCGCGCGGGCTCAAGGACAACCGGCCCAACATGCCCAATCTCGTCGCCGCCGACATGGCCTCGTCGCTGACGGCGCTGTCCGCGATCCTGATGGCGCTGCTGGCGCGCGAACGCACCGGCAGGGGCGATCATATCGATATCGCGATGTACGACGCGCTGATCGCCTGGACGCCGAACGTCACGGGCGCGGTGTTGGGCGAGGGCAAGGCGCCGGAGCCGCTCCAGATGCGCAACTATGGCGGCCAGGCGATGAACCGGATCTATGAGACCAGGGACGGCCGCTTCCTCGTGCTGGCGGGCAATGAGCGCAAATTCTGCGAAACCCTTCTCAAGGCGCTTGGCCGCCCGGACTTGCTCGATCTCGCCGCCGGCGAGCCGGGCGCAGCGCAGATGCCGCTGATCGATTTCTTCGCCGCCACGTTCCAGACCAAGACCTGCGCCGAATGGGAAAGCATCCTCGAACCGCTCGATCTGTGCTGGGCACCGGTGCGCACGCTTAAGGACGGTCTCACCGACGCCAACGCCGTGGCGCGCGGAATCGCATTGTGCGACGGCCAAGGCAATCCTCACATCGGCCCGGCGATCAAATTCGCGAACGAGCCGGCGCAACCGGACTTCGCGCTGCCGGACTATGCGCCGGGCAACAGGATCGGCTGGAAGAGTTGAAGCGCGGCGCCCAGCGAAAAACCCCGCCGCATCGACTGCGGCGGGGCCTTCCCTCAGGAAGCTCTGCTTCCCGATCGCCCTTTAAGAAGGGGCTCTCTCATAGCGAGCGCACGCTCGCTTTCGTACGTAGTTTCGATTGTGGGTGGCGATCGGCCTTACGCCTCGGCCGGTCGTGGCTCCGCGGGGCGGAACCCCGGTTCTATGCCCGGTGGAGTGTCTTCCATACGGAATCTCCCTTTGGCTTCATCGGCCGCCCGGCGGACTCCGCTGGATTCCGTATCCTGTTCGGAACCTCTGCGCCTGTCGCGCGGTGCCATCCACCTTAACGGCCACGGCAAATCCTCCGCCCGCGCCGCGGCCTTGTCAATAAGTATAGGGGCACAAGTTCCATCCGTACACGGATGAATGTCACACCGAGCGCTGCGCCTTGTCCTTGTCGTTGGAGGCGCGGATCTGGCCGCGGATCGCGTCCCATTCCGAATCGCCGAGCGCCGCGAGGCGCGCGAAATTGCCGCCCGCCGCCAGATGCATGCCGCCGTCGATCGCGATGGTCTGGCCGGTGAGATATTCGCAGCCATCGGCCATCAGGAAGGCGGCGAGGTTCGCCAGCTCGACCATCTCGCCATTGCGCGCCATGCCGGCGGTCATCCGCGCCGCCGCTTCGGTGTTGCCCGAGGCCGCCGGATTGAGCCGCTCCCAGGCGCCCTTGGTCGGGAACGGACCCGGCGCGATGGCGTTGAGGCGGATGCCGCTCGGCCCCCATTCCTGCGCCAGCGACTTGGTCATGATGTTGAGGCCGGCCTTCGACATCGCGCTCGGCACGGTGAACGGGCCGCCGTTCCAGATCCAGGTCGTCAGGATCGAGATCACCGAGGCTTTCTTCTCCTCCTCGATCCAGCGCTTGCCGCAGGCCAGCGTGACGTAGAACGAGCCGCGGAACACGATGTCGGCGATGGCGTTGAAGCCGCGCGGGCTGAGGTCCTTGGTGCGCGAGATGAAATTGCCGGCGGCGTTGTTGACGAGGCCGGTCAGCGCCCCGCCATCGGCCCAAATCTGCGCCACCATGTCGTCCACCGCTTCGGCGACGCGGATATCGCAGGCGATGCCTTTGACCGGGGAGCCGGTGCGGTCGCTGATCGCCTTGGCGGTCTCGTCCAGCACGTTCTTGCGCCGGCCGCAGATGTAGACCGCGGCGCCGAGCTGGGCATAGGCCTCGGTCATGACCTCGCCCAGGCCGGTGCCGCCGCCCGTCACCAGGATGCGCTTGCCTTTGAGGATGCCGTCCTTGAGCATGAGGTTGTACATGATCTGTTCCTCCGGGGTTCTTTGAGGCAGAGTAGGCGCGATGAACCCCTCTGGCAAAAATGACGGCGCGTAAGCAGACATACTTTTCCTCCCCCTTTGTTACGGGGGAGGGGGACCGCGAAGCGGTGGAGGGGGCGGCCGCTGGGCGCCGCTCCGCGGCGCTAGGCCCCCTCCGTCTCGCTTCGCTCGACACCTCCCCCGTAACAACGGGGGAGGAAAGCGAGGCCGCGCTCCCCTCGGCGTTCGCCAACTGGTTCGCCTCGCGTGGCTGGAGCATCCGTCCGCACCAATCCGCGCTGATCGCCCATGCGGCGCGCGGCGATTCCGTTTTGCTCGTCGCACCCACCGGCGGCGGCAAGACGCTGGCGGGATTCCTGCCGAGCTTGATCGATCTGGCGCACCTGCCGGCGCGGCGGCGCCCCGCGCTGCACACGCTCTACATCTCGCCGCTCAAAGCGCTCGCGGTCGACGTCGCGCGCAATCTCGAAGCGCCGATCGCGGAGATGGGGCTGGCGATCAAGGCCGAAACCCGCACCGGCGACACTTCGGCTTCCAAGCGCCAGCGCCAGCGCCATTCGCCGCCGGACTTGCTGCTGACGACGCCGGAGCAGCTCGCATTGCTGCTATCCAACCCGGGCGCCGGGCTGATGTTCGCGAGCCTGAAGACCGTCGTGCTCGACGAGCTGCACGCGATGCACAATTCCAAGCGCGGTGACCTGCTCGCGCTCGGGCTGGCGCGGCTGCAGCGCCTGGCGCCCGGCCATCGCCGCGTCGGGCTGTCCGCCACGGTCGCCGATCCGGCGCCGCTGCAGCGCTATCTGATGCCGCAGCCGATGGACGGAGAGGCGCGCGCTGCGCTGGTGCTCGGCCAAGCCGGCGCCAGGCCGAAGATCGAGATCAGCGCTTCGAATGAATATGTGCCGTGGCAGGGTCATCTCGCGCGTCACGCCATGGGCGACGTGATGGCGGCGATCAAGTCGGCGAAGACGGCGCTGGTGTTCGTCAACACCCGTGCCCAAGCGGAACTGACGTTCCAGGAATTGTGGCGGATCAACTCCGATAGTCTTTCGATCGCGCTGCATCACGGCAGCCTGGCGCCGGGCCAGCGCCGCAAGGTGGAGGCGGCGATGACGCGCGGCGACCTGCGCGCCGTGGTCTGCACTTCGACGCTCGATCTGGGCATCGACTGGGGCGCCGTCGACAAGGTGATCTGCCTCGGGGCTCCCAAGGGCGCGGCCCGGCTGGTGCAGCGCATCGGCCGCGCCAATCACCGGCTCGACGAGCCGTCTGAGGCGCTGCTGGTGCCGGCCAACCGTTTCGAAGTGCTCGAATGCAACGCGGCGCGCGACGCGGTGATGGCCGGCGAACTCGACGGCGAGCGCCTCAAGCGCGGCGGCATGGACGTGCTGGCGCAGCACGTGCTCGGCATGGCGTGTTCCAAACCGTTCGACGCCGGCGAACTCTTCGCCGAGGTGCGTTCAGCGTCGCCTTACACGCACCTGCCGCGCGAAGATTTCGACCGCATCGTCGATTTCGTCGCCACCGGCGGCTACGCCCTCAAGCGCTACGACCGCTACGCCAAGCTGCGCCGAACGCCGGAGGGCCTGTGGCGGCTCGCGCATCCGCGCCTGGCGCAGCAATACCGCCTGAATGCCGGCGTCATCGTCGAGGAGCCGATGATCGAGATCCGCCTCCAGGCCAAGGGCCGGCCGACCGGCGCCGGCGGCCGCGTGCTCGGCCAGCTCGAAGAATATTTCGTCGAACAGCTGACGCCGGGCGACACCTTCATCTTCTCCGGCAACGTGCTGCGCTTCGAAGGCATGCGCGAGGACGGCGCCTATGTCTCGCGCACCAATGAGGCCCAGGCGCAGATCCCGTCCTATCAGGGCGGCAAGTTCCCGCTCTCGACGTTCCTCGCCCAGCGCGTGCGCGAGATGGTGTCCAAGCCGGAAAGCTGGGCGCTGCTGCCCGATCCGGTCGGCGAATGGCTGCGCATCCAGCAATACCGCTCGGTGATCCCGCAGCCTGGGCAATTGCTGGTCGAGACCTTTCCGCGCGGCGCCAAGGAATATCTCGTCTGCTATCCGTTCGAAGGACGCCTCGCGCACCAGACGCTCGGCATGCTGCTGACGCGGCGGCTCGAAAGGCTGCGCCTGCGCCCGCTCGGCTTCGTCGCCAACGAATATGCGCTGGCGATTTGGGCCTTGCGCGACATGGGCGGCGCCGACATGGCCAAGCTGTTCGCGCAGGACATGCTGGGCGACGATCTCGACGCCTGGCTGGCGGAATCGAGCCTCTACAAGCGCACCTTCCGCAACTGCGCCATCATCGCCGGCCTGATCGAACGGCGGCATCCGCGCGGCGAGAAGACGGGTCGGCAGGTGACGTTCTCCTCCGACCTGATCTACGATGTGCTGCGCGAGCACGAGCCCGATCACATCCTGCTGCGCGCGACCTATGAGGACGCCGGCACCGGCCTGCTCGACATCGCACGTTTGGGCGATATGTTGAAGCGCGTGCAGAATCGCATCGTGACGCGGCGGCTGGACCGCGTTTCGCCGCTGGCGGTGCCGGCGCTGCTGGAGATTTCCAAGGAGATGGTGGCCGGCGAAGCGCACGAAGACATCCTGCACGAGGCCGAAGAGTCGCTGATCGAGGAAGCCATGCGTGTCGATTGAGGTGCTGGAAATGCGGGCGCATGTGAACGGCGAGACCGTGCTGTTGGACCCGGCTGGGGCGCTATGGTGGCCGGCGGAGGGCACGCTCGTCTTCTCCGACATCCATTTCGAGAAGGGCTCGTCGCTGGCGCGCCGCGGCGCCTTCCTGCCGCCTTACGATACGCGCACCAGCCTCAAGCGCATGGCGGCGCTGATCGAACGCTATGCGCCGGCGCGGGTGATCGCGCTGGGCGACTCCTTCCACGACCGCGATGCTGCCGACCGGCTCGACGCCGAGGAGCGCGCGATGCTCGCCTCCTTCGTCGCCGCCACGGGTTGGGTGTGGATCGAAGGCAACCACGATCCGCAACCGCCCGGCTGGCTCGGCGGCACGGTGACCGAAGAAATCGCCATCGGCGGCCTCATTTTCCGCCACGAACCGTCGGCGACGCCGCAGCCGGGCGAGATCGCCGGCCATCTGCACCCTTGCGCCACCGTCACGCTGCGCGGACGCAGCCTGCGGCGCAAATGCTTCGCTTCCGACGGCACCCGCCTCGTCATGCCGGCTTTCGGCGCCTATGCCGGTGGGCTGGACGTCGGCGACGAAGCGATCGCGAGCCTGTTCGCGGGCGCCTTCGCGGCCTACATGCTGGGCGGACGGCGGGTTTACGCCGTGGCGGCGCGCGGCGTGCCGAAGATCGCGATGCGGGCATAGAGAGTGTGCGTGCTTCGAGGGCCGACTGCGGAGGCCGCCTCAGCATGACGAGATATGTACTTGGCACTACTCTCGTCATGCTGAGGTGCGAGCGAAGTGAGCCTCGAAGCACGCACGGTCAGCTCATTCATTCCGTCTAAACGCCAGAGACGAGGCCCAGCCGAGCAGCATCGCCATCAGCACCGTCGAAATGCCGTAAGACAATGGCGACTCGTGGGCGAAATTGTAGAGCCGCCGCTCCAGCCCGGTCTGGTCGATGAACAGCGGCGTCGATTGCGCGCTGATCACCGTGCCGGCGCGGA